>JAEYWB010000444.1 GCA_023429275.1 Planctomycetota bacterium | reverse complement strand
GGCGACGCAGGCGCTGTACGGTCTCGATGATCCCGTCACGGCGGACTTCGGCCGGCAGTGCCTCATGGCCCGAAGGTTCTCGGAGCGGGGCGTCCGTTTCGTCCAGGTCACGCACAGCGATTCCAAGGTGCAGTGGGACCAGCACAGTAACCTGCTGGAGGGGCACTCGAAGAACGCCCGCGAGGTCGACCTTCCGATCGCCGGACTCCTGACCGACCTCAAGAGCCGCGGCCTGCTGAACGACACCCTGGTTCTCTGGGGGGGCGAGTTCGGCCGGACCCCGACCGTAGAAGGGAGCAAGGGGCGCGACCACAACCCGGAAGGGTTCACGATGTGGATGGCCGGCGGAGGCGTGAAGCCCGGTTTCCGCTACGGCGAGACCGACGACTACGGTTACTTCGCCGTGCGGAACAAGGTCCACATCCACGACCTGCACGCGACGCTGCTGCACCTGCTCGGCCTCGATCATGAACGGCTGACGTTCAAGTACAGCGGCAGGGATTTCCGGCTGACCGACGTCCACGGCCGCGTCGTCAAGGACATCATGGCCTGAGGCCACCCATGGCTGAGCTGCCGGTTGTTCTGCGGAGACGGAGATTTGCCACAGAGCGGCTGTGTTCTCGGTGGCAAACGAATGTCGTGAAAGAGCTTCCGCCGGGAACCGGACGACGGCGTGCCGGGGCCGATGGGCTGACCGTGTCAATCCTTCGTCATTCGTCGTCCAGGTTTGCCCGGCGGATGAGCTCTTCCGCGGTCAGGTGGCTTTCATCAACCGGGCCCGTGCGAAACGATGCTCCCCCCTTGAGCTTGCGGTGCTCGTCTCCGTATTGAGGCAGCCCGGCGAGATACTCCTTTCCGGCTCCGCTGACCCAGACGAACCGGTCGAAGTATTTCGACGCCTTGAACCAGAGCTTCTCGGAGTCGAAGGTCGCCATGAGGGTCAGGATGACCCCGGTCACGATCGCCGCGATCGCGATGAAGACAGGGAGCGAGATCTCGAGGAAGCCGAGTTCGCCCGGGGGAAGGATCACTCCGCCGAGCTTCTTGTGGACCACGAGATAGCCGATGCCCAGGATCGTCAGCCCGACGCCGGTCCCGAAGAACCGAAGCCGTCGACCGCGGCACCACGAACAGAGCGGAATCTGGGCACCGACAGGTCCGGTATAGCGGGCACCGGTGAAGAGATCGTTGACCGCGCGGGAGGCCGCCTGGACCGCGGCGGCTTCGACGACATGGGCCTTGTCGCGGGCAAACGTGAAGTAGACCGCCTCCTCATCCCCGGCTTTGTTGCAGACCGCACAGACGTGGGGAAACCTCGCCCCTTCGTGAATCACCAGCAGCTTGCCATCACGATACAACCCCTTGCTTCTCGACTTGGCCTTCTTAGCCATAGACGCAGCTCCCCAGCGCAGAGAGGACGGTTGGCAGAAACAACCTTGAAGTGACGTCCAGCGATTCGACAGGACAAAAGCCGGCCAGCAGTGAGATGACTATTGCCGTCCCTGGGGCAGGTTGCAAGGGCTCGACCGGGAAGCCCGGCCGGCGGAGTCGGACCGGAACCGGTGAATCGAGACGGGCGTGGACACCCCCGAGACCGGCGGGCACGAGTGCGACCCTTGCCCCCTGCGTGTTACGATCTCCGCCACTGCGTGACGGGTCCATCTGCCGGAGGAGACGTGTATGCGGCGTCGCTCGAGTGCGTTGATTCGTTTGGCTGGCCTCGCGCCGGTTTTGCTGAGCCTGTGGGTCCTTGCCTTCGCTCCCTCCCCTGCCAGCTCTGCGGACTGGCCGCAGTTCCGCGGGCCGACCGGCCAGGGAACGAGTCCGGAGACCTCGCTGCCTGTCGAATGGGGGCCGGACAAGAACATCGCCTGGAAGATTCCGCTCCCCGGTCCGGGCGGCTCGAGTCCCGCCGTCTTCGGCGACCGGATCTATCTCACCTGCTACCGGGGTTACAACGAGCCGGGGAACCGCGGCGAAATGAGTGATCTCGAGCGGCTCCTGCTGGCGATCGACCGCAAGACCGGAAACGTCCTGTGGACCACTCCGACTCGTGCCAGGCTCCCCGAACAGGAATCGATCCGTGACGAGCATGGCTACGCCACCAGTACGCCGGCGGTCGATCGCGACGGGATTGTCGTCTTCTACGGCAAAGGGGGCGTGCATGCGTTCACGCATGATGGCAAGCCGCAATGGGACGCCGATGTGGGGACCGGCCTGAACGGCTGGGGCTCGGCCGCTTCGCCGGTCATTCACGGCGACCTCGTGCTGATCAATGCGAGCGTCGAGAGCGAAACGCTGTTCGCACTCGATCGCAAGAGCGGCAAGGTGCGATGGAAGGCGGACGGGATCCGCGAGTCCTGGAATACGCCGGTCATCGTGAAGTCTGACACCGGCCGGGAGGAGCTGATCGTCGCGATCTTCGGCAAGGTCCTCGCGTTCGATCCGGCGACCGGCAAGCCGCTCTGGAACTGCGACACCGACATCGGGTGGTACATGGTTCCGAGCGTCGTGGCGGAGAAAGGGGTCGTCTACTGCATCGGCGGGAGGAGCGGCGGGTCGCTCGCGATCCGCGCCGGGGGATCGGGGGACGTCACGCGGTCGCACCGGCTGTGGGTCGGCAAGAAAGGCTCGAACGTCTCGTCGCCGGTCTTTCTCGATGGCCGCCTGTACTTCGCCCACGAGCAGCTCGGCATTGCCCACTGTGCGGATGCGAGGACCGGGGAGATCCTCTACGAGGAACGCCTCCCGCGCGGCGGGCAGATCTACCCGTCGACCGTCCTTGGCGACGGGAAGGTGTACTTCACCTCACGAACGGGCAAGACCTTCGTCGTCGCGGCGGGGCCCGAGTTCAAGCTCCTTGCGACGAACGAACTGGGAGACCGCAGCCTCTTCCACGCCAGCCCCGCCATTGCCGACGGCCACCTCTACATCCGCAGCGACAGGATGATGTACAGCATCGGCCGTCCGAGAGGCCGAAGGTCGCCCGGAGACCGGACGACAGGTGGCGGCACTCGCTGATCGGTTAAACTGGCCAGGATGTGCAACCGCCTGAACCAGCACCTCACGCACCTCCAGAGGCGGGAGGTCCTGCGCACCGGCGTCCTGCCGGAGTGGGCGTCGCGGTTCAACGTCGGGTTCTCGACGCGTGCACTGATGCTTCGGCGGGACGGGCCAGGTCGACTCGTCTCAGAAGCGGCCCGCTGGGGACTCGTTCCCAATTGGAGCAAAGGGCCCGACGATCCTCGCTGCAGGGACCTCTGGCACGCCCGGGCGGAGTCGCTTCATGAGAAACCGAGCTTTCGCGAAGCCTTGGCAACGCGCCGCTGCGTCATTCCGGCCGCCGGCTTCTACGAGGCGGAGGACATCGGACGTGGAGAGCGGCAGAACTGGTATCTGCGGCCTGCGGACGGCGATCTCCTGCTGATCGCCGGGCTGTACGACATCTGGTCGGGCGGGGACGAGACACTCGTGTCACTGGCCGTGGTGACGAGCGCGCCCAATGAGATGATCGCCCGGATCCACGACCGGATGCCTGTCGTGCTCGACGAACCGGCGGCCCTCCGCTGGCTGGACCAGGGCGGCCAGGAGATCCTTCGCCCCTGCCCTGCGGACCGCCTGACCATGTCTCCCGTGAGCAGCTACGTCGCGAAGCGAGGGAGCGAGGGGCCGCAGTGCATCGAGCCCATCCGGCCGCAGAAGTTCCTTTTCGAGTAGCGCGGCTTGTCGGATGTCACCAGGGCCGGCGGAACACGAAGCGATCGCGGGTCGGAACCTGTGCAGCCCTGGCGGCCAGGCACGTCTCGCCGCTGAGGAGCGTCCCGATCTCGTTCAACAGGTTGTCGACTCGTCAGTGAAGCCAGACCTGCAGGGAGCAGGAGAGCACCTGGCAGTACGACGTTCCCGTTGGTCGCGGGCTCGGTATTCCCTTTCGGAAGCGCGCTAGGCCTCACGAAATTCGATCGCCGGATTCAAACGCTCAAGAGCCGCGCGAAACCGTTCGACCGCACCGGAGCTCGGCAGAAACAGGAAGTCCGATTCCGCCGCTCCGATCAGCTCGATGCCGATCGGCGTCCCGGAGTGCACCCGGACCTCCGTGAGGCTCGCCACGTCGATCCGGGTGTGGGCCGCTTCCGTCACGGTATAGTGGAAGGAGTGCGTCACCTGGCCATCGAAAATCGAAATCCGGTCTGATGCGAAGCGGCGTTCCGCCCGGCTGTTCTGCACGAGCCAGTAAAAGAGCGTGCCGCACCAGACGGTGAAGAACAGGGCCGTCAGGGGTGTCAGCGGGACCTGTCGCCAGGCCACGCTGAGCAGCC
>JAEYWB010000857.1 GCA_023429275.1 Planctomycetota bacterium | reverse complement strand
GGCCTGGTCCGGCAAACGGGGGGGTACGATCGCGCGCAAATCGTATCTCAATTCTGCGGCACAGTTTCTCCGTGCGGCAATCCAGCGAGATTACGGTTTGGAAATGGTCGAACCCAAACGTGAGGAGAGACCGGCCCACAAGATGTTGCGGAACTTCCGTGGGTCAATCAGACTTTCGCCACAATATCGCGCTATTTCTTTACAAACCAGCGAACTTCTTTATTCTCCTTTTCAGTTCGAATTCGACCGGTCGCTGACCGCGACTGAGCGACTCGAACCCGGCCGCGTGCAGCGAAAGCTGTTGCAGTCGACGCTGACCGATGGAACGGTCAGACAGCCTCAGGGAGGGGAGCATGGTCCACTCTGGACAACGGCAGCGGTTCGTCATGAACTCTGCCTCGCCAGCTTTGATTGTCGCTTCTCCGCAGCCATTCGCATTCTTTGCTGCATCACGGTTCGCCTCGTTCGTCGCTGCCGCGTGGAACGAAGCCTCCGTGGTCGCATTGGCTTTGCATGCGGGTGCGCCGCTCTTCGGAATTGAGGCAACTTCTCCGCGTCGATGCAGGGGACGTGGTCGGTGACCCGAACTGGTCCGCAACATGAATGCGGGCCGCAACTTTCCATGGAAGGCAGATGAGAATGAGCACGAAACCGCTGATCGGAATCAACACGGACTTTCGCCCGGCCAAGGGAAATGCCTACGCGTTCTCGTGGTCGCACGCCGGCTATTTCGATTGCGTGACGGCGGCCGGGGGCATCCCGGTTCTTCTGCCGCAGATCGCCGATCCCGATGACCTCCGCGCGGTTGTCTCACGCCTTGACGGCATTGTGCTCACCGGCTGCAAGCTCGATCTCGAGCCGACCCGTCTCGGCTTCGAACCGCATCCTGTCACCCGTGCGATGCCTTCCCGCCGGGAAGACTTCGATCGCCGGCTGGCGAAGCTTGCTTACGAAATGAAGGTCCCGACGCTCGCCATCGGCATGGGGATGGTGACGCTGAACCTCATGAGCGGCGGCACCGTGTTCCAGCACCTGCCGGACGACGTCCTCAAGTCGCTCGCCCACCGCGACACCGTCGAAGCCTGCCTGCGGCACGTCATCGAGATCGTCCCCGGCTCGAAGATGGACACGATCTACGGCCCGGGCGAAATCCGCGTCAACAGCGATCACCACATGGGGATCGACCAGGTCGCCCCCTGCTTCCGCGTCTCCGCCACTGCGATGGACGGCGTCGTCGAAGCCTACGAGTCCATCGAAGAGAACTGGTGGTGCCTCGGCGTCCAGTTCCATCCGCACGACGAGACCGCCTCCGCTCTCGATATGCAGGTCTTCGAATCGTTCGTCGAAGGGGTCAAGCAGCAGCAGCTGGAGGCGGGCGAGAACATCCTGTCGATGACCAACCGCCGCGCGGCCTGACGAATGCCGGCCTCCCCTCACTCCTTCTCGCCGCATCGAGGCGATGCCTTGCCCGAAGTGCCCGGGCGGGGTGGAGTGAGGGGACGGCGTCTCTTGTCCTTCTCTTTGCCTGCAGGCCGCCGAATATGGAATGCGGGACTCTCGCTGAGCCGGCTGACGGCTTCATCATGGCCCGGCCGGCCTGCCCGGGCCCCGTTGACGCTCTCTCGATCGGCGAAGCCGGCTCTTCCGACTCCCGCGCGGACCACTTCTTGCGTCGTTGCTCCGGTCCGGACCACTGATGCGATGGGCTTTCGGGCCATCATTCCCCTGGGAGGGAGATTGCCATACCGACGCATCGGAGGTCGACCAGACTCCGGCAGTCCGCTTCTCTCTTGTGCCTCATCCTCTTCTTGGGGTGTTCCGACTCCCCTCTCGTGAGGACGGACAAGGCGCCGGCGAGCGTTCCGGGCGGGGCGAACGAAAAGCCGGCCAGGGAAGACCAGGACGATCGCGATGACTGGCGATCGCGATGAAACGTGGCGGCGTAGCGGCATTGCCGCGCGGCAGCGTCATAGAACATCGGTCGTCGCACCTGTATAACCGGGTTCCATTCTCACCCGGCCTTCATCATGGTGCTTCATCCGATGCGACACTTTCTCTTCCGCTCGTTGGGACTGGCTCTGGCAATCATGGCGGCGGAGCGCACTTCCGTTGCCGAGCTTCCGAGCTCGGAGACGGTCAAGGCGGTCCAGCTCTTCACGGTTCCCAGCTACTGCGAGGGGGTCGTCTTCGACAAGGAGGGGCGCGGCTACGTCTCGTGGGGCAAGTCGATCACCCGCTTCACGCTCGACGGCAAGAATGAGGTCTGGGCGGAAACCGGCGCTCCCAACGGTCACAAGATCCTCGCGGACGGGACTCATCTCGTCTGCGACGCGAGCCGGCATGCAGTCCTGCATCTCTCGGCCGACGGAAAACTCCTCCCGGACGCCTCGAAAGAGTGCAACGGAAAACCGCTCCGGGGCCCGAACGACCTGACGCTCGACGCACCGAACGGCGGCTTCTACTTCACCGACCCGGGCGAATCGGGCAAGGAGAAGCCGATCGGGACGGTGCACTACGTCGACAAGGAGGGGAAGACGCACCTCGTCGACGACGGCTACGCCTTCTCCAACGGCATCGTCCTCACGCCCGACGGAAAGAAGCTCTACGTCGCCGAGAGCCAGCACAACCGGGTGTGGGTCTACGACGTCACCGGACCGGGGAAGACGGCGAACAAGCGGCTGTTCGTCGACCTGCCGAAGAAGGAGGCTGCCGCTGGCCAGATCGACAACCAGCCGGACGGAATGTGTCTCGACAAGGCGGGAAACCTGTACGTCGCCCACTACGGGATGCGGCAGGTCCAGGTCGTCAGTCCCGAAGGGAAGATCGTCGCCCGCTACCCCGGCGGAAACCTGACGACAAGCAACGTCGCCTTCGGAGGGCCGGACCGGAATCAGCTGTTCGTCACCGGCGCCCTCGGCGATGAGAAGAGCCCGCAGGGAGGGATCTTCCGCCTCGACCTCGGAGTCGAAGGACTCAGGATTCTGCCGAATTGACCCCGGCACGGAAGATCGATGAACAGATCCGATGAGCCGCAGCGCGTGCCGGTCTTCCTGCCCCCCGGCGGGGGACGGGACTATCCGATGGGGCGGATCCGAGCGCTCTTCAAAGCGGATGGTGACGAAACCGGCGGGGCGTACTCGATCTCCGAGTGGTGGCTGGAACCGCACACGCAGGGGCCCGGTGCGCACTCGCACGAGGAGGACGACGTCTTTTTCGTCATCGAAGGGACGATGACATTCCTCCTCGGGGACCGCTGGTTGGAGGCTCCGGCCGGCTCGTTTCTCATTGCTCCGGGAGGGATGACGCACGACTTCCAGAACCGGAGCTCCGCGCGGGCTGGCCTCCTCAACTTTTCGACCCCTGGCGGGTTCGAGCCGAACATGCCCGCGATTGCCGAGTGGTTCGCCGAACACCCTCCCGGCGATGCCTGACCCCGGCTCGTCCGGCAGGGCGCCCCATCCCAGGCCATCAGCTCCTGTGGGGCGCCGTGCGCCCCACAGCCC
>JAEYWB010000322.1 GCA_023429275.1 Planctomycetota bacterium | reverse complement strand
GAGCAAGAGCGAGACGGGAAGCTCGAATGCGGAAGCGATCGATCCCAATGAAACGACGCGACCCCGCCAGGCGAATGGCGTGACGGAATCGCGTCGGTCTTCTGGTTTCACGAATTCCTGCAGCGGCGGTCGGCCTCGTTCGGCCAGCCGCCGCGGGGGCCTCTTACCACGGCTTGAGCTTCCAGCCGAGAACGAACCCGATCCCCAGGCACCAGAGTGCCGCCATCTCCGGCTGCTCGCGTGCGTACTCGCGGAGATATTGCGTCAGGTCCTGGGCGGGATGGTGAGTCCCTTCCGGCCGGCTCATTTCCTGCTGTTGTGCGGCTCGCTGGGGCCGCATTTCTGTCGCCGTGCGACTCATGGATCTCTCCCTTTTTCAGTGATCAGAACGGATGGGCCTGCCGCGTCTCAGAAGCGAGACCGTCGCGGGGTCGCGGCCAGGGACTTGAGAAACTCGAGATTCTTGAGGAGTTCCGCGTGCGAGCGGGTCAGCACCGAACAGGCGAGGCGGACCCGCCGGACAGTCATGAGGCCGACCACGATGGCTCCGATGGCCGTCATCCCGGCGACAAGCCCGTAGGCCAGTGGACGCCCCCACTGGAGCGTGGCCACCAGGAGTTCGCTGACCGCCGCAAGCATGACGGGGACACAGCCGAGAAGCAGTGCGACCATCGCGGCCAGCAGCACCACCCCGCCGGTCGCACGTGTTACGACATCCCGGACGTCGACATAGAGCAGCTTGAACTGCAGTTCGACGAGCGTGATGACGTCATAGGCAAGCTCCGTGGCATGAGAGCCGACATCGCCGACGGTCGGTCCCGGAGGAGGCTCAACGGCCGCACCCGCGCCCGACCCGTTGCGTCCATTTACAGTCGTTTGATCAACCATCCGAGCATGACTCCCGTGGCCAGGGCCGCACCCACGGCAACCCCGGGAAACTGACGGACCTTCGATACGACCTGTTGCTCAGACCTGCCAAGCCAGCCGGACCGTTCGACAGGCTGATCAAAGGCGATCCCGGCTCCTGTCGACGAGTCAGGGATATGTTGCACGCCGAAACTCATAGGTCTTTTCCTGCTGTGCTGCGGAAGCGGCGGTACGCGGTGCCAGGAACCCTTCCACCAGCTTTCGCGTCGCGTAATTCAAACCGGCTCGATAGAGGACCGTTCCGGCAAACCCCAGAAGCGCGGTCAGGACTCCCGCTTTCTTCACGGTCTCGACCGTTTCCTGCGAGGGAGCCGCGTTCGCGGCGAACTCCCGCCTTCGCGCGGGGCCTCGCCCTTCGGGAACAACCTCCCTGGGAGCAGAACGACGGGTCGGCACGAGGAAATAGCCGGCCAGTAGTGCTGACCCCAGAATTGCCCAGGGGTAGAGGCGGACGTAGCGTTTCCAGTCCAGAAACTGCTTCCAGTCGAGAAGCTGCTTTGTTTCGTGCTTGAGAAGAAACGCCTTTCCTCGCGCGCCGGCGCGGATGCGGGCCATTTCCTGTCGAAGATCGTCAGCACAAGCAGCCATCGGAAGGGATCTCGAGGCCGGGGGCGAAGGGAAAACGCTGGGACGACGTCGCTACCAGTAACGCTGGCTCGGCCGGGCCGAGGCAAACATCCCACTGCTGGAACACATCATGGCGACGCCGACCCCCAGGGCGAGTCCGATCCCGAAGGCGGCGAAGACCGCACTGGCGGGGTTCTCTTCGATCATCTCGCGAGTCTGCTGAACCCCGCTCGAAATCGCGTCGGGGATCTTCTGGAAGTCGACTTCGGGCATGGCGAACGAGCCGCCGTTTCGATGGTGAATCATGGTTCTCTCCTTGGCCGAGGCAGTGCGAAAAGTGTTCAGAACAGCCTTCGAACGCGACTAGCGCCGGTCCCGAAGCATCAGGGCGACGAGAACACCGGCGAGCAGTCCCGCACCGAACGAGATCGCGACCGATTCCACTGGCTTGCGGCGGACCATCTCTCCCGCTTCGCGATAGCCCGCGGCGACCGACTCTTCCACCTGCTCGTAGCCGCGACGAACCGCTTCCGAGGCGTCGCCTGCATATTCCGAAGCCATGTCCCGGGCGGACGCGACGTACTCCCGGGCATTCGAAGCGAGGCGGTCGATCGTCTGCTTCGAGCCCGTCACGCACGAGTCGAGGAACTGTTCGACTTCCTCGCGTCCCTGTCCCGTCTTCTGCTGAATCACGCCGACAAGCCGTTCGACATTTCCTTCGGCGCGGGAAAGATCGTCATCCGTCAGCACGCCCCACTTCTCCTTGAGGCGACCCGAAACTTCATTCCATTTACCTTCCAGCTGCTGCCGAGTAACCATTTCGAACTCCTTGGCTCAAGCGTTGTGTCGTCAGCCCGGTCCAAACTCCGAGCCAATCCGGAGTGTCGCAACGCGCATGCCGCGGCCTGGGGGCAGATAGTCCAGGCCAGTTCTAAATCACTCTGGCGACCTGTTTTGTGTCGTCGAGAAGTCGCCGTCCGTGCGTCCTGAAGTCCGGGACGGGCGTAGAAAGCTGATTCGTCTCCGTCCACGGAGGCGGGGGCGATCTGGAAAATGTTGTCCGGGCGACCGGATGCCGGGGGAGTGCCGGCGAGCACCGCTCATGAACCAGCGCGACTCGCCGGGCGACAGCTGGACGGCCACCCTGGTCTACTTCGAATCAGTCCTCACCTGACTTCCGGAAGATTTCGCTCTGCATTTCCGGGAAGAGCCGTGAGATTCTGCTTATATCGAGAGGATCGCGTTCCGCGGCACGGTGATTGCCGTTCCCCCTGACGGCCGACTCGAAAGAGCCTGCTGAAACGGAGGGAATGATGAACACCCATTGGAGAACAGCGGCGTCGCTGATTGTGCTGACGGGACTCGCAGGATGTTCTGCGGAGTACCAGGCTCAGCAGGCCCGCAACGAACTGGAACGAGAGAAACAGGAAGCCCGCAAGGAGATCGCGCAGGCAGAACAGAAGAGGGAAGACGTGATCCGCCACGAGGCGGCGAAGGTGAATTCGGAGGATCTCCAGAAGGCCGAAGAGAAGATCGCGAAGGAGAAAGCGGAAGCGGCGAAGGAGATCTCGGAGGCGGAGAATCGCGTGATCGAGGCTGACCAGAAGGTCGCCGAGAAAGCCGAGAAGGCCCGGGCGGATCGCGAGCAGCGATTCGTTGAGCTGAACGCCGAGATCTCCAGGGAGAAGGCCGAAGTCACGGCCGCGCAGCGTCGGGTTGAAGACGCGAAGGCCAAGGTCGCGAGCGCCCAGGCGGACGTCGACAGGACACCCGGGACTGACAAAGAGGCTCGCGACAAGGCGGAGTCCAGTCTGAGTTCTGCCCAGAGCGAGCTCAAGACCGCGGAAGAGAACCTGATCAAGGAGCAGGACGACGTTTCGAAGGTGGAGCAGAAGCTCCGTCAGGAAAAGACCAAGGACGTGCCGTAAGGCATGTCCGGACGGCGAGCCGTTCGCTCCGTCGAACGGCTCACCGTTCTTCCTGACTCACTTTTTGCTCGTCTGTTCTGCTTGATGAGGATTGCCCGTGGTCACTGACGCATCAGGATTGGCAAGTCGTGGAACGCACATTGCTGCGAGCTGTATGGAGATCGACGATCTGACTCACTACCCCGGCCCCCTTCGCGAATCGATTGCACGGATGTCTGACCAGGATCTGTCCCTCATGACCCGCAGCGACCTGCTCGACGTCATCCGGCTGTCACGCGTCATGCTCCATCAGGAAGCGTACGGTGGTTTGGAGTGGGCGGGCGACCATGATCTCCGGACGATGGCGCACGCCGTCCGGACCTGCTGCCGTAATCACCTCGGAGTCTTTCACCAGCGACGAGGCAACCAATACGCCTGGGAGTGATCCACAGCGAAACAACTGGAAGCACTGAAGGGGGATGCTGGCTGGCAGGTGATTCGTCATCGGCCAGCCAGCATTTTTTTCGTCTGAGGAGAAGCCGCAGCGTTTTGATCGCCGATAATCCCTTCGGATTTCTCTGACCTGGTGCGAGGCGTGTTCACCGACGACACTTGAGCATTCTCGAATCCGCACTGTGGGATCTCTGATCAGGAGAGGCCCAGGGCTTTGCGCTTTTCGAGAATGAACGTGGCGTGGTGACGGAGATGCCGCACTGCCTTTTCGACGACCTGCCTGGCGGTCACCAGGCCCTCCGTGCTGTGGAGGCCGGTCCGGAGGAGATCGTCCGCTGGCACCGCGGCGAGGATCGTCACAAGCTGTCGACGGGTGACGTCGATCATGTCGAGTTCCACCTCGGCGTCGCGCTGAGTGTAGGCGAGCGCCGGAGCGAAAAGCTTCGGGTCGGCAAAGGGAAGCGGAGGATTGTCCTCTGCAAGAATCCGCTTGACCCGGTCGGCAAAGACTGACTCCGCATCGGCGAGGTGGCAGAGAACCTCGAGCGTGCTCCATTGGCCCGGGATCGGGCGGGCGGTGAGGTGTGCCGAAGTCATCCCGCGGACGGGTTCGTGAAGTTCACCAGGGCCGCCGAGGTACTCGGTCAGGAGTGAGTCGAGCATCATCTGATGGGGCCCGAAGAGAGACTTCGATGGGACCATCGCGGTCCTGTTCCGCTGTCGCGAGGGGTGTCAGCCGGCAGGTTCCAGGCGAAGGCCGTCATGACAACGGGACTCAGGATCCTCCGGTCCACGGAGGTCGTTTCAGGACCGCGGCTTCCTGACGAACTTCAACAGCAGCGGATGAGCGGGCCGGACCATTTCGCCATGGTTGAAGCCGTCCAGCTCCAGGAGCGCCGTCTCTTTGTGGCCGGCCTCCTTCATCATCCGCCAGAGGTAGGCGTTCTCCTCGTATCGTCCTCGAAGCTCCAGCTCCCGGTCACCGGTGATGAGGAGCAGCGGCGGAGAATCCTTGCGAACGTGGAACAGCGGGGCCATGTCGTCGATGACCGGCTGGAGCTCGCCGATCCCTCGTTCCTTCCGCACCGTGAAGTGAGTGATCGTCTGGGAGCTGTCGGAGATGACTCCCGCGATGCGGTCGGCGTCGATGTCGTGCGCCGCGAGCCACTTGCGGTCGAGTGCGACCATCAGGCTCAGGTAGGCCCCCGCGGAGTGTCCCGCGACGTAGATCTTCTCCGGAGATCCGCCCCGGCTCGCGATGTTGTTGAACGCCCAGGCGACCGCTGCGGCAGCGTCCTCGACGTACTCGGGCGACTTCGCCTTCGGACTGAGCCGATATCCCGCTGCGGCGATAGCGATCCCCTGGCCTTCGAGTTCCGACGGAATACTCCGCTCGCCGCCGGTCAGGCCGCCCCCGTGAAACCAGACGACTGTCGGGAAGTCCTTGACGCCCGCCGGGATCGAGAGATCGAGGAGGCAGCGCTCCTTCGCGTACCCGGCGATCTCTCCGGTGCGGTAGGCGATCGCCGTCTCTCGCCGCGACTTCTTACCGGCCGTCAGCGCCTCCTCGGCGGCCACGACGAGCGGGCGAGCGACGGCAAACGCCACGAGTGCGAAGAGGAACCAGCGACGCGGCATGGGGGACATCAGAGCTTCCGGCGGTGGAGAGGGGGGGCTGAGCCTGTCGGAGGAGGCCATGAGGCGGCACTTTAACGCGCGGCATGACGGATCGCGCAGTCCTCACCCCGACTGGAACGGACTCGACCGATGTCGCGACCGCTACTTGCGCTTGCTGGCGATCAGCGCGATCAGCGCCTTCTGCGGGTCGGCAAACTTCTTCAGCCCCTCTTCCATCAAGGTCTTCTCCATGTGCTTGAAGTCGACCTTCTGGTCGATGTCGGCCAGGACGTTCGCCGGCGGGAGCTGGTCGACCTTACGGGTGAACGTCTTCCCGGCGAGCTTCTGGATCGCGGCGTTTGTCCCCGGGGGATTGGTCTGGATGTCGGATCCTGCGAGGGCGGCGACGTACTTTTCGGGAGGATCCTTCGGATCCTTCGTGCCGGTGCTCGCGAAGATGATCTCCTGCCTGAGCGGAAGGTTCTTGTCCTTCCACCACTCCTGGTTCTCCATCCAGATCCGCTGGGCGTTGACGATCCCGACAAGTCCCTGCGCTTCGGGATTCAGGTTTGCAGCGTGCTTCGCCGTATAGACGTCGATGCGGCTGACGAAGATGCTGTAGACCGACTTGAGTGATCTGGGATCGGGCCGCTTCTGCGCCCCGCGCCAGATCGCCTCCCGGGCGGCGTGATACTGTTCCGAGCTGAAGATCAGCGTCACATTCAGCGTGATTCCCGCCGCGGCGAGGTCTTCGAGGGCCCCGAGTCCCGCCGGCGTGGCGGGAACCTTGATCATCCGGTTCGTGTGACCGGCCGCCCACGTCTTGCCGAGTTCGACGTATTTCTTCGACCGTTCCTCCTGGCTCAGCTGGCAGCTTGCGTCCTCGAGCAGAGGGTCGAGCTCAAAGCTGACGTAGCCGTCGTTCCCCTTCGTCTCGCGATGGACTTCGGCAAAGACACGCTGTGCATCGCGTACGAAATGGTCCGTCAGCTTCCAGGCGACCTCTTCGTCGTCGAGCCCCTCGCCGATCAGCTTGCCGATCTCCGAGTCGAAACGCCCGGTCTTGATGAGGTCCGAGACGATGATCGGATTCGACGTCGCCCCGGTCGCGCCGAACTTGCGGTTCTCTGCGACCAGGTCCGGATCGATGCTGTCGAGCCAGAGCTTGGTTCCGGTGGCGATCAGTGATTCGAGCGGCGTCATGAATCTTCCTTCCTCGATCGTGTGGACTGGCGACCCGAATTGTCGCAGACCGTGAAGAGGAAGGAAGCGCAGCGGCCGAAACGGCACGGATGATTCGGTTTACCGCACCCTGGTTCCGGGGTGCGGAGGGGATGTGGGTTCTCGAAGGCGAGTGGCTCTGAGGCGACTCCCCATCGTGGAGCGACATCGCAGATCGAACCCCTCGGCCGGCGAGCGTCGGTGCCCGGTCCCGATGTGGCTGCGAACAGCGGGAAGGCGAACTGCGGGCTGGAACCGGACGCTGGCCCCCGCGTGCTTTGTCACACCAGGGATTTCGGGTTGCGTCCATCAGCCGGCGGGCGCTGGCCCCCGGTTCGAACCGGACGCGAGCGCGTTCCGGCTAAGACGGTGTTTCAAAAGCCTTTGTAGCCACAGAGAGCACAGAGGACTCAGAGGGCTCTCTGTGTTCTCTGTGACCTTGTATGTTGTCAGAACCTTCTTCGCAAGGTGTGATAG
>JAEYWB010000843.1 GCA_023429275.1 Planctomycetota bacterium | reverse complement strand
ACCGCCGCAGTCTCTACACCTTCTGGAAGCGGAGCGCCCCGCCGGCGCAGATGGACATCTTCAACGCCCCGAGCCGGGAGACCTGCACGGTGCGGCGCGAGCGGACGAACACGCCGCTGCAGGCGCTCATGACGCTCAACGACGAGCAGTTCGTCGAAGCCGCACGCCGACTGGCGGAGTCAGTTCTCAAGGATCCCTCCGCAACTTCACCCGAGGCTCGTCTCGACCTCGTGTCGCGGCGGCTCATCGCGAGGCCGCTGCGGGAGAAGGAACTCGGCATCGTCCGCAGCTCGCTCGATTCCCTGCTGGCCTATTACAAGGACCACGCGGAGGAGGCGGGCAAGGTGATCACGGTCGGCGAATCGAAGCCCGACGGCTCGGTCGCGGCAACGGAACTCGCCGCCTGGACGATGCTGGTCAACGAGCTGATGAACCTCGACGAAGTCCTCGTCAAGTAACCTCCGGACGCCCTCGCTCCGTGGCACGGCCTTCCAGGCCGTACCGCTGTGCGTTCGATTGCAACAACACCGAACCAGGGCCAGGTGAGGGCGTCCAAGGTTCCACCCGATCGGCTGGCCGTCCAACTCAAGAGTGCGCAAGACACGAAGGCCCTATTTCGTGGCGGCGCTGCCTTCTTGGGGCACTCGAACTGGCCCCATGACCGGTGTTGGGAGGACCGGGCGCCCAGCGGTACGGCCTGAAAGGCCATCCGTTCATCCAGCCCGGCCCAACGGGCCGGGTGATTCACGACAGAAAAATAGCGAAGGCCTGAAGGGCCGGCCGTTCGACAAGCCGTCGAACGAATGTCCCTTTGGGCCGAAAGAGACACGAACAGGCCACAGCACTCAAAACCTCAGCAGATACTGCGGCTTGCCACCTACAAAGGACTGCCTTGGAAGGTCGTGCTACGGCGCGGTGAAGGACCGTCCTGGCCGATCGACTCGGAATTGAACCAGGCGGGTGGATTCCACTTCCGTCACGTAAACCGTGCGCCCGTCCGGCCCGCCGAAGCAGAGGTTGCTCGGCTGTTTGCCGAGGACGTCGATTTCCCGCAGGATCTCGCCAGCCGGGCTGAGCTTCACGACGGTCCCCTTGCCGTAGCGGGTCACGTACAGGTTGCCGTCGACGTCGGCCCGCATCCCGTCGAACCCGTGGTCCTCGAACTTCCGGACGAGGCGTTTCTCGCCGAGCGTCTTGTCCTCCTTGATCGGAAACGCCCAGATGTTCCGCTGGACGCTCTCGTTGCAGTAGAGCGTCTTGCCGTCGGGGCTCATTTCGATCCCGTTGATCGTCCCGAGATCGGCGGCGAGGCGGGTTGTCTTCCCATTTGAGTCGATCCGCCAGATCTGTCCGGTCGACTCCTTCCAGTTCGGGTCGCTGGCGTAGAGGGTTCCATCCTCCGCGATCGCGATGTCGTTCGGCTGGCTCATTCCATCGTCGTGCGCGTGCACGGTGACCTTCTTCGTCGCCGGATCGATCTTGAGGACGTTGTGGCCGGTGTAGTCGGCGACGAACATCCCCCCCGCCTTGTCGAAGACGATCCCGTTGCCGACGCTCCCCTTCGGCAGCTCGACGAAGACCTCGCCTCGCCCGTCGGGTGTGACGCGGCCGATCGTCCCTTCGCGGGCGTAGTTGACTGCGTAGACGTTCCCTTCCTTGTCGCAGGCGGGGCCTTCGATCCCCGGCGTGAACTCGCCGATCTTCGTCAGGGGGCGTGCGACCCAGAGGGGATCTTCCGGCGTCTTCACGATGTCACCCCCGAAGGCGAACTTGGCGGGGAGCGGGACGTTCCGGCGCGGGTCGAAGTTTCCGGAGTTCATTTGCCACGGACCAACGAGTTCGAGCTTTTCCTCCGCTCTGCCGGAGTCGCGCGACGAGTGAAGAACCGGGGTGAGGAACTGGACGTATCGCGTATCAGAGAAGCGCAGGACCAGCAGGTTGTGGTCATCCCGATTGACCAGATCGGGCGGGAGGCCGACGCGACGCGAGCCCAGTTTCTTCAGCTCCGAACCATTCAGGAAACACGCGACCTTGCCGGCGTCGACTGCGGCTCCGATCTCCAGCGGGAGAGCCTCCGTTCCGACCCAGGTTCCGGGAATCCTCACCACGCAGCGGAACCACTGAGGGGGCGAAGAGTGCAGGGCGATCATCGGTGAGAGGTCGCCCTTCACAAGGGGAATGGAGACACGTTCCCACTGGTTGGGTGCGGTGTCATGCGGCCTGTCCCAGTGTTGATTCTCGCTCCAGGTCCAGGCCCTTGTTTTAACCGGCAGCCCGGCGGCCCACGAAATTGCGTCGAGAAGCAGCGTGCGGAAACTTCGATGAACGAAGTCACTTCGCGCACCGAGGGAGACGTAGAACGATCGTCCTCCGTCGGACCGGCGGAATGTCCAGGCAAGCGGCTCCGGCGGCTGGCCGACCACGTTTCCCTCAATAAGAACGGTCGTCCCTCGCTCGAGGGGGCTGGTCTTGTACAGGTGCCTGCGTTCTTCGAAGAGCTCGTCTTCCTCGACATCGCGAAGAATCGATATCCCTGTCTCAATTGCCTCCTTCGAAACAGACCGGGCGTCTCTCGCTTCCCTGTTCGCCTCCGAGATCGACAACGCAACCGGGAGATCGTCCGGATACCCGCCATGGTAGTTCCCGCCGAAGACCTCCTTGTCGAATGTCGGCCAATCCTCGAGGCCGGCCGGCGGTGTCGCGCCTCCGGCGAGCGAGAAGGCATGGCTGGCGGTCCGGATTCCGACAACCGGCTTTCCCCGGCGGACGAAGTCGCGGAGGAGGGCCATGTCGGCGGGAGTGAGCGGATGACGCCGGACGCTGAGGAGCAGGAGATCGGCGGACGAAAGTATCGAGAGTCCAGGAATGGGGCCGGGATTCGACCCGTCCCCGTGGAGCACCGTCACGCGAAAGTCCTGGCCGAGCGATTCCGTGGCAAACCGTGGCAGCGAGTCGTGGGTCTCGTATCCCTCTTCGGCGATCAGGCAGACGACGTGCGGCCGCGTGTCCTTCGAGAACCGGAACGGCGTGCCCCCGAGGATCTGGTCGCTCGTGATCGTCGGGCAGACGTGCCGCTCGATGTGGTCAATGACCAGGTCATTGCCGGTGAAGTGGCTGACGTACGGCCACTGCCCCGGGTTGTACATGGCGTCGGTCATGTCCCGCATCAGGACGACGTTCTTGCCATTGCGGGCCATCTGCCGCAGGCCGAACGGACGGCCGAGGACGCACATGTTGACGTGGACGCCGGTGAGGATGACGTTCCGGATCCCGCGGTTCTCCAGGACGTTCCAGACCTCGTCCCCCTTGTCGGAGATGTAGTCCTTTTCGGAATCAATCGTGATGAGGTCCGACTGCCGCTGCCATGGCAGTCCGGGATTCCGTCCGAGGTCCGCGAGCTTCTTCGCCCATTCGGCGTGCTCGGCCGGGTCGTCGTCGTCCCCTCCGTCCGACTGATCGATCGGGTAGACGACGTTTTTCTCGCTCGGGAGCTGTGAACACCAGTGTTCAATGTCATGCGGCAGCCGCACTCCGCGCGGTGTGGCGATTGCGCGGGCCCGCGCCGGGTGGTCCGCGTAGGCGGCCATGCAGTCGCTCGGCGAGTGAATGATCGTCACCCCGCTCGCCCGGGCCTTCTTGAGAACGGCGTCGAGCCGCGGAGCGAACTCGGCGAGCCGGCGGACGGCGTTCAGCGAGTGATGGTAGTCCCAGACGTCGCAGACGATGATCGCCGTCTCGGACGGCTTCCAGCTCTCCTGCCGGGTCGCGGGCTGGAACCGTCCGCTCTTCGCCGCGGTTTCCTGCTGCCACTGGAGGCGGACGGGCAGAAGATCGTCTGAAAGAACTGGCGTCGACAGAAGCAGGAGGGCGGTCAGGACCGTGGTGAAGACACGGCTGTCTTGAACGGAACACATCGCGAGACCCTTCCCATCGGAAACGTGAAGCGGCGCGAGCAGAGCCGGATTGGGCGAGAAGGAGGTCTCCCCGGTCCGGCGCGATCATAGGAGAACACCGTGGGTCATTGAAGCCGCCGCAGCGCACTCCGGGCGCGGTCGAGTGGCTTCGGAGCGATTCTTCCCTACACGCCGTGAGCGCGTTCCAGGATGTAGAGCGCGCTGTTCGCGCGGATATTGGCCGCCCAGGCCCTTTCGACGGCGCGGCGCCCGATGATCGGGAGCTCTTTCACGATCCGAAAGTTCCCGTGGCGGGCCAGGTCGCGGAAGTCGAGCATCGTCAGGAAGTGGACGTTCGGCGACTCGTACCACTCGTAAGGGAGCGAGTCGGTCACCGGCGCCCGCCCTCGCATCGCAACCTGCAGCCGGACCCGCCAGTGACCGAAGTTGGGGACGACGATCAGGGCCCGGCGGGCGATCCGCAGGATCTCGTCGAGCACCTCGAGCGGCCGGCTCACCTGCTGGAGAGTCTGGCTGAGGACCGCGAAGTCGAAGCTCCCCGCGGGGATCTCGTGGAGCCCGCGGTTGAGGTCTCCCTTGAGCATCGGGACGCCGCGGGCGATCGCCTGCAGGAATGCGAGGTGATCGCGCTCGACGCCGAGGATGTCGCACCCGAGCTGGTCGCGGATCTGCGACAGCAGCCGGCCGTCGCCGCAGCCGAGGTCGACGACGCGCGTCCCCGGCTCGATCTGGCCGATGATGACATCATCGGCGACCGTGGCACAGGAGTCGGCGAAGGCGATCCGCTTGGACATCAGAGGCTCAGGTCTCCAGCGAGGCTACGAAATGTGATCTTCCGGCGCGGGTTCCGGGAGGAACTGCGTGAGGATCGCACCGACGAGTGCATACGATCCGGCGACGATCGCCGACATCAGGGCGATCTTCCCCGGGACCGGCGGCTTGGCGGCCGAAAGCGTCAGTGTGATCCAGGCCGCCGCGGTGCCGAGGACGCGTCCTCCGATGTTCGCGGCGAAGCTTTCGCCCGTGCCGCGGAGATGGACCGGGAAGACGAGGGGAATGTAGTTCCCCCAGAAGCTCATCTGGCCGACGACGAGGATGCCGGCCACGAAGATCGCGTACTTGAAGAGCTCGAGGGAGCCTTCCGTCCTGATGTTGTTCGACAGCCACCAGTAAAGGAGCGGAACGAAGATCAGGCTCGGGATCTGGAAGACGCGGAAGAGGGTCCGGCGGCTGACGATCTGCACCGCCAGGACCGCCAGGAGGAGCCGGCCGACGAGTCCGCCGACTTCCTGCCAGCCCTGGACCCCGGAGGCGATCTTGTCGGTCGTGTTCCCCTTGATGATGCCCGCGTCCTTCGGCGTGTAGGGCTTCTCGCTTGTCGCCTTCTCCTTCGCGGCGGCCTGGGCGGTTTCGACCGACTTCAGCACGTCGACATGCCCGGCGAGGATCTGCGGGTTCTGCTGGATGGCACCGAACGCGAGGCCGAAGGTCGTCGCGAAGCAGAGCGTCGTGATGATCGTTGTCTTCCGCAGTTCCGGGGCGAACAGCTGGCCGATGCTCGGCCGCTTGAGCGTTCCTTCCTCCCGTTTCTTCTGCCAGGCGGGGGATTCCGGAAGGAACGGGCGGATGAGAATGAGCGGGATCGCCGGGATCAGGCCGGAGATGAGGGTGTACCGCCAGGCTTCATGTCCGCCGTGGATCGCCGGGAACGACATGGCAAATGTCGCAGCGACGTTCGCGGAGAGTGCAACCAGCACCCCGCCGATCGACGAGAACGCCTGCGTGTAGCCGAGAACCTTTTCCCGCTGCTCGGGGTTCGGAAAGAGCTCCGCGAGCCAGGCGACCGCGGCGACGAACTCGACGCAGACGCCGATGAACACCAGGCAGCGGAACAGCAGCAGCTGGTAGAGGTTGGTCGAGAAGCCCGCCGCACACGCTCCGAAGGCGTACAGCAGGATGCTCCAGGTCAGGACGAACCGGCGGCCGAGGCGGTCGGTGAGGTATCCGCCGAGCAGGCCGAACACCCCTCCCGCGATCGCCGGGACGAAGAACAGGGTCCGTGCCCACTGGACGTAGAGCTCTCCCCCCGGAAGCCACTGGGCGGGCTCGCCGACATTGGGGTGCAGGGCGGCGATCGCCGGCTTGACGATCAGCGGCAGCATCAGCAGTTCATAGATGTCGAACGCGAAGCCGATCGACGCGATGATGCACACCAGCCAGTGCATGCCCGAAAGTCGGATGGGGGGGGCCTTTTCTTGCGACA
>JAEYWB010000301.1 GCA_023429275.1 Planctomycetota bacterium | reverse complement strand
TCCGTCCTCACCGTGTGGTTCTTCCGTCCGTGTGTCGTGATGGCCGGGTGATTCCAGGCCCCCTGGGGATCCTTGAGCAGCGGTGCGATGCTCCGGCCGTCGAGGTGGTCGGGCCGCGGCAGGCCGGTCAGCTCGCACATCGTCGGATAGATCGACGCGTAGTCCACGGTCCGCGGGCAAACGCCCCCCGGCTTCGTCATCCCCGGGACCTTCCAGACGAACACGGTCCGGGTCGGCTCTTCCCACAGGGCGAATTTCCGCCAGTGAGACTTCTCTCCGAGGCTCCAGCCGTGGTCGCTCCAGAGGCAGACGATCGTGTTGTCCCGGTTCGGGGACTTCTCGAGAGCGTCGAGGAGCCGGCCGACCTGCGAGTCGCAGAAGGCGATCGTCGCAAGGTACGCCTGCACCGCTTCCTTCCAGCGGCCCGACTCGACGATCTTCGCGTGGTCGCCGTTCGGCCCCGCCATCTTGACCCCGGCGGGCGGGATGTCGGCAAGGTCATCCTCCCGGTGCGGCGGCAGCGTGATCGTCTCGAGCGGGAACTTGTCGAACCACTTCTTCGGCACGCTGAAGGGCATGTGCGGCTTCACGAGTCCGACCGCGAGGAAGAACGGCTTGTCGCTCTTTTCGTTGAGCTTCTCGATGCCGTAGCTCACGACGCCGTAGTCCGGCATCTCCTCGTCCGACTCGGCCACGGGATAGAACTGGATCCCGCCGACGCCGTTGTCTTTCGCGTCGGGATGCCGCGTCGCCTTCCCCTTGCCCGGGAAGTAGTCGGTCCAGTCGCCGCCGCGGTCGCCCGCTCCGTGATAGATCTTCCCCGCGCCGTAGACGTTGTACCCCGCCTTGGCGAACTGGCTGTTGAGGAGTTTGTCCTCGCTGATCCCTGGCCGCCAGTTCTGGCTGTTGACATAGCACCCGGTCGTGCTCGGCCGCATGCCGGACATGAGCGAGGCGCGGGAAGGGTTGCACGCCGGCGCGGTGCAGTAGGCGTGCGTGAACGCCACCCCCTCGGCTGCGAGCCGGTCGATGTTCGGCGTCTTCGTCTGGGCATTGCGGCCGAGATGGCCGACCCAGTGGTTGAGGTCATCGATGGCGATGAACAGGACGTTCGGCCTGTCGGCGGCCCGGGCGGAGCGGCAGAGCAGCAGAAGACCGAGAAGCAGCGAGACGCGAAGGAGTCTGGGCAGGAGCATGGCGATCCAGAGGGGACGGGGACAGGAACCGGCGCGCACGAATCGGCCGGACAGTCTCCCGGGCGGCACGGCGGTCCCGACCGGAGGAACGACGACGAGATTCTTGGGAGTGACCGGGGAAAACAAAAGTGATCCGGCGTCCGGGCTCCCGCCCAACGTCGCCTTTCGCTCCGCGCCTTCTCCGGCGGATTGCCGGGGGTGGCTGGTTCAGTTAAGGAAAGCCATCCTGCCTCTGGAGGTTCCTCGTGCGAATTCCCCGCTCTCTTCCGACCGGTCGTCTGGACCGGCTCTCGTGTCTGTTCGCCATTCCGGTTATCGCAGTGCTCGCCTTCGTCGACTGTGCGGCCGCCGAGGAAGCCGTTCGCATCATGAGCTTCAACATGTGGCAAGGGGGCGATTCCGGTCGCCAGCCGTTCGAGCGGACGGTCGAGGTCGTCCGGGCAGCGAAGGCGGACATTGTCGGCCTGCAGGAGACGGGCGGCATTGCCCCGAAGGGCCAGCCGCGGCCCGACCACGCGAAGCGGCTTGCCGATGCCCTCGGCTGGCATTACCACCGCCAGGAGTCCGCAAGCGGGATGGCGCGAATCGGGATCATCAGCCGCTTCCCGATCGGAGGCACTCTCGGTGAACCTTCCATCGGAGCGACGGTCACCCTTCCGTCGGGCCGGACAGTCGATGTCTTCAACATCCACATGGTGGCCTCGCCCTATCAGCCATACCAGCTCCTCGGGATCCCGTACGGAGACGCCGCGTTTCTGAAGACACCGGAGGAAGCGGTCGCCGCGGCGCGGGAGGCACGAGAGGCCCAGGTGGACGAGGTGATCCGGGCGCTGAAAGGGGCGAAGTCCTCACTCCAGATCATCACCGGAGACTTCAACGAGCCATCGCATCTCGACTGGACCGAAGAGACGGTGAAGGAACGCCGCCATCCAGCCGTCGTCGAGTGGCCCTCGCCGAAGACGTTCGCCGCTGCGGGCTTCCGGGCCGCCTATCGCACTCTCTTCCCCGATCCCGTGGCCCGTCCCGGGATGACGTGGACCACGCTGACCCGGCCGGACGATCCGAAGGACCACCATGACCGCATCGACTTCGTCCTGTCGCGCGGTCCGGCGAAGGTGAAATCCGCGGAAGTGGTCGGCCACTCCCCCGGGAGTGCGGAGATCGTCGTGTCGCCGTATCCATCGGATCATCGAGCCGTCGTCGCGACGTTCGTCGTCGAGGACAAACAGGACTGACGACGAGAGCCGGGCAGGAAACAGACATCCGGGCGGCGGACAGAAGGCGCCTGTCCCGTGGCGTCGCCGCTTCCGGATCTGGACGCACGGAAGCCATTCCGGCTGCTGGTCTGCCGCGCTCCTTCAGGCGTTCTCCGCCGCCGTGACCGGGGGCCGCCTCGTCTCGAGGGAGGTCCCCGTTTGCCGATTCTCGTCCGCTCTCTTCGCGAGCCAGGTCGCGACTTCATCGTCGTCCAGATCGGCCAGTTCGACCGGCCCCTGGCAGATGCGGACAAACGTCCGGCCATCGGCGGCCTGATAGGGGCACAGTGTCAGCCGGAGTTGTTTCGCCCGAACAACTTTTGTGGCGAACTTCATTCAGATCCTCCTTGAGACATGCCGGGACAGAGCCGGTTCCTCCGGTGAGGAACCGGCCCACGATTCCGCTCAGCGAGCGGCCGTCGCGCGGTCGTAACCCCCGTACTGGTTCAGCAGACGCTGGGCTTCAGAAGGGTTGTCTCCCTCGACCGTGACGATGGTCCGTCCGGCCCGGTACTCCCCTTCGTAATATTTCGCGTCTTCATCGGAGACCCCCATCCCGGCCAGTGCTCCGCCGATCCCGATGGCAGCGGCGCCCGCGGCCGCGCTCGAGAGGAGGACGCCCAAAGTGCCGCCGGCAATGGCAGGGCCGATCCCCGGGATCACCCCGGCGAGAATCCCCAGGCCCCACAGGGCCCCGATTCCGGCACCTGTCGCGGCCCCCGCCATCGCTCCTTCTTCAACCTTGTCTCCCTTCCCGACGGAGGTGCTGCCGTCCGCGTGCTGGGAAACAACGCCGATCTGATCGTCACGATAGCCCGCTTTCTTCAGGGCGTTGACCGCCTGCTGCGCCTGCGCGGAATCCCTGAATGCGCCGACGACCGTTCCGGCGGTGGTAGTGTGAGCCATTTCTCGTCCCCCCTTTGTGAGCGCTCTCGTCAGGCGAACTGCCGGACGCGATGAGGCGGCTGTGCAAGTCCCGCTCCGGGAGGTGGCAGGCGAGGTGGACGTAGCGGGGAACAAGGTTTTTTCCTGCCGGCGCGGGCCGCGACCAGCTCACGCTCCCTTCTCAGGCTGAGATCCTCCTTCGGCGGAAAGGGGGGCTCAGCTCCAGGGACACTGAAACTCGGTTGCGGGACCTCGCCCGGGTGAGCCATCACCCGGCAAGCCCTCTCGCCGACGAACAAGCGTTCCGAAACAGCTTGAACTCGGCACGATTGGGAACACTCCGGCACGCTCCCTATACTGCCGGCTCTCCAGGAGGTGCCGGTG
>JAEYWB010000278.1 GCA_023429275.1 Planctomycetota bacterium | reverse complement strand
CAGTACAGCATCCACGGCCCGATCCTCGACCAGCCGGTCGCCGGCCTCCTGGCGGATCTGAAGCAGCGGGGCCTGATGGAGGAGACCGTCGTCGCCTTCGTGACCGAGTTCGGCCGGATGCCGACGTTCCAGAAAGGGGCCAACGGCCGCGACCACAACCCGAAGGGCTTCACCTGCTGGCTCGCCGGGGCCGGGGTGAAGCGGGCGACAAGCTACGGATCGACGGACGATTTCGGCTACCAGGCGGTCGAAAACCCCACGACGATCTACGACCTCCACGCCACGCTGCTGCACCTCGTCGGCCTCGACCACGAGCTTCTCAGCTTCTACCACAACGGCATCGAACGCCGCCTGACCGACGTCCACGGGCACGTCATTCGGGATGTCCTGACGTAGATGCCACACGGCAGGCCATCCCACCGAGCGGACAAACGGATGAACGGACGAGTTTTCCGGCTGAGTCTCGCGCGCACGGGAGATGCCTCTGCCTCACTCCGCGCGGAGTCGGGCAATTCCGTCGGCTACACCCGCTGGTCATGCCGGGGCCGGGCCCAGCCTATGAGGTTACGTCGGATCTCCCGGCACGTCCTCTTCGTCTTCCTCCACGACGAAAGTCCCGCGAAGGAGTTCCCTCAACTCCTTGAAGAGCGGATTCTCTTTTTGGGAGTCGGCGGACCGAGTTGTTCGACGCCCGGCCCTGTCCGCAGATCGTCCAACGTCCCTCGAGGACTCGGGACGAAGGGACGATGGGACGAGTTTTCCGCTTGAGTCGGCCCGGCCCAGTTTTTCATCGAAACCGGATTCCTCCCCGTCCACCGCTTCCTCCGCGACGAGCCGAAGCCCTTCAAAGTAGACCTGGCTCGATCTCCCCTTCACGTATCCCAATTGCTCCAGTCTCTTCGCAAGAGCCCGGGAGCCGGGCGGACGCTCGCCAAGCGCCCGGCACCGCCGTGAGGCAGCCCATTCCAGGTCGCGTAGCCACAATCGGTTGCCCGGTTCCGCAACGCACAGGGTGGCGATCAGTTCGCCGAGGATGTCCTGATCGCTCCGATACCGCGCCGCACTCGCCAGCACCGTCGCGGGGACCTGCAACCCGTTGCGTTGCCATGCCAGGCATCCCCGCACCATCCACGCCAGGATCCCCTGGTCTTCGGACCTCAGCCGCTCCGGCAGGCTCCTGTCGCACTCCTCCGGGGAGAAACGGCGTCGAAACGCGACTGGCAGCAGTCGTCGCCAGATGCCGTAGTCGGTTCCCGTGATCGTCGGCAGATGGTTCGTGACCAGCACGATCTTGTGAGTTGGCCGGAAACTCCAGTTGTCTTCCCGCTTCCGCCGCGTCGTGATGGCGTCCCCCCCGGTGAGCCCTTTCACGGCCGCTTCGTTGAGCCGGCACCCGTCCGACGTCTCGCAGGCGATCGCGAGCCGCCTCCCCGCGAGCACCGATCTCTCCGTCGGGTGGACATCGTCCCCCCACTTCGACGCGATGACGTTCGGATCAAGCGGTGTCGCATAGTCACCGAGAACCCGAGTGATCGCTTCAACGAGCGTGCTCTTCCCGTTCGCCCCGTCGCCGATCAGGATCGGCATCACCTGCTCCCGCACGTCCCCGGTGAGGAAGTATCCCGCCAGCCGCTGAAGGAAGGGGACCATCTCCGGATCGCCCGACATCACCTCCGCGACAGTCCGCTGCCACAGCGGGGAGGGAGCCTCCGCGGCGAACTCAACGGGACAAAGCTTCGTCAGCATCCGCGCCGGATCGTGCGGCAGCAGTTCGCCCGTCCTCAGGTCCAGGACGCCGTTCCGGCAGTTGAGCAGCCACGGGTCGGCGTCGAGCTGCTCAGGCGTAACGGCCAGGTGAACCTCCGCCTCGCCGAGCATCCGCCGCAGCCCATGTTCCCCCGCCGTGGCCTGGGCCCACCGCTGCGACTCCGCATCCTGTCCGGAGTGATGGAACTGATCCCAGACGTCATCGGCGATGTTCTGAGCCATCCGGCGAACCGCACCAAGCGCATCGATTTCCCAGCGGGTTCCATCCCACGCCAGCCACTTCTTCCACCTCTGGCAATACCGCGTCTGCCCGCCATACCGGGCCACGAACCGCCGGGCATTGGCCAGGTCCGTCCGCCCTTCCGGATCATCCAGGTCCGGAATCCGGACGTCGTTGTCCGCCTCACCCTGCGGGCCTGCGTCTACTTCCTGCGATAACCCCATGAAGATCCCCCAGGTTTCCCTTTCGAACCCGAACGCTCTTCAGCGGTACGGGCTCATCTGATTGCGTGGGCACAACGACTTGTGCCGACTCCCTCCGGACGATCCGTCGCCACTCCGCGCGGAGTCCGTCATCAGGATCTGTCGCCCGAAGCTCGTCGGAACAGAGTTGCCCAACGCAGCAGGGGGGAGCACGTCGACCCAAGCTGGGTCACATCAAGACAATCGGGCCGGGTGGCACGCAACGCCGTTAACCCTTTTCGAGCGGTGCCCGAACAAAGCTGTGACCAGCCAACGAGTTGCGGCGACGCCGCCGCTCCGAAGGGTGATTCGCCAAGGAATTCCCAAGCTCAATCGAACCAGGTGGGC
>JAEYWB010000266.1 GCA_023429275.1 Planctomycetota bacterium | reverse complement strand
TGACGTTGGATAAACTGTCGCACGGCGTCGGCTCCGCGGCTGAGAAAAAGGTCGTCTACACCCTTCACTCTACCCGCGCTGCCGACGCTCTTTTGCCACAATCGGTTGCGGCTACGCCGCGCTAAGCTCTCTGTGGCAAGAAAAGTTTTGAAACAGTTTCGAGGCCGAACTGCGGCGAATCGCCCCCGCTTGGGCCATCGTGGTAAGTCCTCAGGTCATCCCGCTCACGCTCGAAACACCGAATCCTCGCCAATCGGATAGACCTGATCTCCAGAGTCTCGGCGGATGCGAGTGCTGTCAGAGAACCGGGTGAACGCAGGAAGAACACAGCCAAATCGAATGGTTGCCGACCAATACCGCCGCTTAGGGACTGACGGCGTCCATTCGCCGCATGGAGCGCCGCGTGACAATCCTCCACTCCGCGCGGAGTCACTTCTCGGGACGGGGGCCGGCGGCATCGGCTGCGGCGTCCTTCAGTCGATAGTCTCCGTCTCGCGGGTTCCGGAAATCCGTCTCGGTCGCGTAGCGGCTCTCCTTCTCGTCCCCCGGCACTTCGACGAGTCGTCGGGTATCCCCCGGGTGGTCGGCGCAGTACCAGACGTTCCCCGTGAACCGGAAGGTCTCGGGGGAGGTCTGGCCGCCGATGTTGACGAGCTGCCGCATCTCGTCGGAGCGGAAGACGACGATGTTCCTTTCGAACCGTCCGTCGCGGCAGGGGACGAACCGGCTGTCGAGGTTCTCCTGCAGAATCCGGATCGGCCAGCGGGTGGGCCGGACGATCGTGTTGTGGCGGACCACCGCTCCGTCGACGCCGACGAAGCAGATCGCGGACATTCCCCCTCGGATCTCACAGTCCTCCACCGTGATGTCCTGGGCTTCGAAGGTCTCGAGCTTCGGCCGGAAGTACGGCAGACCGGTGTGTCCGCCGATGTTCAAGGCCCGCCCGCCGGCGTTCTCGAAGTGGCATCTCTGGATCAGGATCTTGCGGCTTCCTCCCTTGGCCTGAACGCCGTTCGCGAAGTCGCCTCCGGCGTCGAGGAAGCGGCAGCCGCGGACGATCCCGTCCTGGCAGCCGACCATGTCGATGGCGGAGCCGCTGCTCCCCCATTGCTCGACCCGGCACTCCTCGACGACGAAGTCCCTGAGCCCCGACAACTTGATCCCGTCACGGTTTCCCCTGGGACCGACCTCCCGCACCGAAATGTTCCGGACGACGACGTGATGGGCCGGCGTCTCGGACGATCCGGAGTCGTCGATATTGAGTCCGTTGGCGGTCGCGGCCTCGAAGATCAGGTCCTTGAGCTCGACATGCTCGGGACTCGAAAGCTGCAGACCGCTCGCCCCCCCGCGGATCACCGGCGGTCGGTCGGGGTTGGCCGCGGCGATGACGATCGGCTTCCGGGGTGAGCCTCGAAGCCCGGCCTGCACGATCCCCCCTGCATAGGTGCCCGGCTCGATGAGGATTTTCGTGCCCGCCGCAGCGCGGCCGAGCGCCTGGACCAGTCCGGCCCGGTCGCGAACCGCGACGGTCTCGTCCGCGGCGCAGGTGGGAGCCAGGTCCATCCAGAGCCCGACAATCCATCCCGCCGCGAACAGCCCCAACGACATTCCGCGCATGAAAAGCCCTCGCGCATGAAGTGTTCTGAAACAACTGACAACGTCTGCCCGTAGAATCTGGCGAGGAGAAGCATCCCGCAATGACTTTCGGCTCTCGCCTTGCCGCGGCCGCATCATGGCGATCCCCCCCTCTGCGAGTCCAGCCCTACTTTTTCGCTTCATTGGCGTCCGGGGGAAAGGGTATGCTGACTCTCGGGTCAGAGGACTTCGTGTCGTTCCTGCGTGCGGCTCCGGATGCCGTCGGCTTCTGTTGGGCCCTTTTTGAGATTGCAGCAGTCAGCTATCAGCTGTGAGCAGTCAGCGATCATCCCGCTGAATATTCCATGCGGAACCCCCGATGCTCGACGGAGACGCTTCACCATGCCGATCACCATCGATGACCTGACGATCAATCCTGCCGGGATCGATCTTCCGTCGCTCCTCTCCGACTGGGAGTGGGCGATGCCCGAGCCTCTCCGCCCGGTCCTGCTGACCGCGATGGGAGCCATCTTCGCCCAGGGAGCATCGGGGGCGGTCTACTTCATCGACACGGCCGGGGGGATCGTGGATGTCGTCGCCGAGGATGGGGCGACGTTTGAGTCCCTTCTCCGCGACAGCCGGTTCGTCACGAACCACATGTACCCGTCGCGGGTCGTTGAGCTGAGGAAAGCCGGAAAGCTTCTCGGCCCGACGGAGGTGTACGCCCACCAGCGGCCGCTCGTTCTCGGGGGCATCGACGAGATCGAAAACCTCGAACCGACCTTCGCGGCGGTCGCCATCAGCCTTCACGGGCAGATCCACCGGCAGGTGAAGGACCTGCCGGAGGGGACGCCGATCTCGGGGATCGAGATCGAGTGAGCTGTTGGGGCGACCTTCGAAGATGGTGCGGCGAGGTCAGTCCAGCAGCGCCATCACGAGCCCGCTGCGGATCTTCGGGTCGAACCAGGTCGACTTCGGCGGCATGAACTTGTTCTGCTCGCAGACCGCGACAAACTGGTCCATGGTCACGGGCGCGACCGACAGGGCGAACTTGTATTCCCCGGCATCGACCCGCGACTTGAGATAGACCGAGTCCTTGTTGCCGCCGACGTAGTTCAGCCGCTTGTCCCGGCCGTCCGCGATGCCGAGGACGTCGTCGATGATCAGCCGCTGGATCATGTCGGAGTCGATCGTCTGGACGGCGTCCTTCGGGTCGAACACGCCCGGTTTCGGCTCCTGGCGGTACCACTCGCCGTCGACGTAGAGACCGACGACGTTGCCCTTGTCGGGCCGGTACGACGGCAGCGCTCCGAGCTTCGTCACCGAGAAGCTCTTCCCGAGCTTCGTGAGGAGATCGGCGGTCGAGAGTCCGCAACCCGGCAGCAGGCGATTGTAGGGCTCGAGGCCCAGCCGGCTGGTCGGGAAGAAGACCGTGAGGAAATTCTCGTAGCCGAGTGAGGCAGCCGCGGCACTCCGGTGGTTGCCATCGGCGACGTAAGCGGCCGGCTCCTTCGCGAGGAGATCGGTGAACGTCTTGATCTCGTTGTCTTTGGTGACCAGCCAGACGCGGTGGATGTTCCCCGCTTCGTCGGCCGCCTCGTAGTCGCACGGCCGGGCCGCGGCGTAGCCTTCGAGGGACATCAGAAGCTCACCCGACTTGTCCTGGACGGCAAGGTTCACCGTCCCGATGTAGCTCTTGATCGTTCGGATCAGCCGGGCCCGTCCTT
>JAEYWB010000191.1 GCA_023429275.1 Planctomycetota bacterium | reverse complement strand
ACCACGTCCCGATCAGACGCTGACGTCGATCTCATATCCCTTCCGCTGTTCGCGGCCCATCCACTTTGCGGCGTCGGCGTCACCGGTGATCATCTGGGCATTCGAATCCCAGTTGATTTTCCGGCCGAGGCGGATGGCGATGTTGGCGAGGTGACAGGTCGTCATCGCCCGGTGGTGGCTGTAGACGTCCGAAATCGGCAGCTTGCGGGTCTTCACGCAGTCCATGAAGTTCTCCATGTGGCTGCCGGGAATCTTGCCGCCGTAGACTTTTTCGAGGGCATCTGCCGGAAGGGGATCCTCCTTGAGGGCTTCGATGACTCCGCCCTTGATCGCTCCGCGGCTGACATGGAAGCGGCCCTTGTCCCCTTCGAAGAGGATCCCGTTCCCGTCCTTCGACTTCGCGACGATGTGCATCTCGATGTCGCCCGGGCACATCACGGTGACGTCGAAGTCGGTGGCCGCGTTGTACTGATCGCCGCGGGTCGGGACGCCCTCTTTCAGCGGGACGGGGTGCGTTCCCCAGCCTTCGAGGCTCAGCGGGCCGCTCTTGTCCATCCCGATCGCCCAGCTGGCGATGTCGACGTGGTGGGCGCCCCAGTCGGTCATCTTGCCGCCGGAGTACTCGTACCACCAGCGGAACTCATAGTGACAGCGGCTGTTGCCGTACCGCGTCGGCTTGCCGTCCCTGTCCTTCGTCTCGAGGTAGCGGTAGTCGACGAGCGGCGCCTGGCCGAGCCATTTCTCCCAGTTGAGGTTCTTCGGGACGTCGGCGACGGGGATGATGCCGCTTCCGGGGGCTCCGCCGATGTCGACGGTCAGCTTCTGCACCTTCCCGATGCGGCCGGCGCGGATCAGCGCGACCGCCTGGATGAACCGGTGCCCCATCTCGGTCCGCTGCTGCGTCCCGACCTGGAAGACCCGCTTCGTCTCGTCGAGGACCTTGACGATCTGCTTCCCCTCGTTGATCGTGAGGGTCAGAGGCTTCTCGCAGTAGATGTCCTTGCCCGCCTTCATCGCCTCGATGGCGATCTTCGAATGCCAGTGGTCGGGCGTGACGATCGTGACGATGTCGACATCCTTCCGCTCGAGGATCTTCTGATAGTCCTCGTAGGAGTCGATCCGGCTCTCCTTGCCCGCCTTCGACTGGGCCTTCGTGCAGATCTCCTTCCCTTCGGCCATGTGGTCGGCGTCGACGTCGCACACGGCGACGACGTCGCCATACCTCATCGCTCCGTTGACCACCTGTTTCCAGCGGTCGCCGGTGCCGATGCATCCGATCGTCGGGCGTTCATTCGGGCTCTTCTCGGCCAGCTGCGCCAGGCTGAGGGAGGGAGCCGAGAAGACCGGCATGACCGCCCCGGCCGCGGCGGCGGTCGAGAGCTTGAGAAAATCGCGACGAGACGAATGGGACTTCATGTGTAGGACCCGAGCGAGGCATCAGGATTCAGAAGGCGGAACGCATCCGCGAGGGCTGATGCTAGCCGAATCGACTCCGCAGTTTCCATGGTCAGGCCAGGGGCGGTGAAGCTTCCTCCTCCAAAGCCCCGGCGACGCATCGCGCGGAGGCCATCACCCGTCGACCCCCGACACTTCGGGTGTCACTTCCGGCGTGGCCGGCTCGCTTTCAGCACTCTCGGCCTTTGCCGCCTTTGCCTTCTGAGCCTTGTTCACGGCGCGGGCGATTTTACGTCGGGCCTCGTCCGCCTTTTCCCCTTCCATGACTTCACGCTTGATGACCTCGCTCGTCAGAACAGCGCGGATTTCGTCGGAGGTAATGCGTACGTCCGGCGAGACCTTTCGGAGTTCGCGTCGGACAACGTCGACAATCGTATCCGACACGATCATCGCCCCGAGGAAGAACCGGCTGAGCGCCTGTTTCTGATTGTGGTATTCGCCCAGAGCGGACTTGAGCCACCCTTCCTTCGCAAAGAGGTAAAGGGCCTCGATGTCCTTCTCGGCCTTCGCGTTCAGCCCGCAGAAGTCGATGGTTACGACAAGTTCCGCGTCAATCGGCTTGGCGAACGTGAGCTTGTAGATCCGCCACTCGACGCCGTTGGTCAGCAGCACCCAGTCCACTCCCTGATTTGCGGCATAGTCCACGGCCTGCTTGACATGCTGGTCCTTCAGATCGAGCCCGATGGCCTTGACCTCGATCAGTGCCTGAAGCGTGCCGTCAATCTTCGTGGCGAGGTCGCAGAACGTCCCACGAATCGCATGTTCGGACGTAATCTCCGAGTACTTATCGTATCCAAAGATCTCAGCCAGCATGTCGACGACGATCGTGACAGTGTCTGACTCGCCGACATCGCGAGACTTCGCCGACGTCAGAATAGGCTGAAAACGCTTGATACCGGTTGAAATACGGTCGCTGATCCGGGACGGAACTGGCATGGGGCCCTCACATGAGATCTGCTGGCCTGCCCTGACCCGGCAGGCTGCTTTGGCCACAGTAGCGAGAGGCCAGAGCAGCGTCGAGCATCTTCTTCTCGAGGTGAACGGTGTATTGCAATGACAACCGCCACGGGAAACCGGCGGGCTGACGCGGAACCGCTCGCCGTTGGTGGCCGCGCGTCGATTTGCCGTTCGCCGTGGACTGCGTCATCATGTCCAGCCTGCATTCATCCGGCGTTCACGACGCCTCTTCAGGGTGCGGTTCAACCGGTCGCGGACTGGCATTCGCCCCCTTTCCTTCGTTCGATCCCTTCGTCCTTCGATGTTCAATACGCCCCCCGCGCCCGCCTCGCCTCCCCCTCAGGAGTCCGTCGAAGGCAATCCCCTGCGAAAGCTCTGGTGGGGACTCGGGATCCTCGGCGCCGGGCTGGTCGCGCTCTACCTCTTCTACC
>JAEYWB010000131.1 GCA_023429275.1 Planctomycetota bacterium | reverse complement strand
AGCTCCTATGGTATCTCCGCGAGCAGAGCCTCTCGCTCGACTACCATCGTAACGGCAACCTGGGAGCGCGGGCGGGCGAGCCGCGCCGACCGCTGGTTCCGCCGGCAGGAAAGGATTAGGGAACAGGGAACAGGGAACAGGGAACAGGTCGAATACGAGGCCGATGTGTGCGCAAGGGGGAGCTGGGAAGATCCTGTTCCCTAATCCCTGTTCCCTAATCCCTGTTCCCTGTTCCCTGTCGTCCTCTAAATCACCGGATCCGCCCCCTCCTGCGACGCCTTCAGCAGCGACCGCAGGACGGTGTGCATGATCCCGCCGTTCCGGTAGTACTCGACTTCCACAGGCGTATCGATCCGGCAGGTCGTCACGAAGTGGACGACGTCGCCGTTCGTCTTCGTCGCGGTGACTTCCACCGCCTGGCGGGGCTTCAGGTTGTCGTTGAGAGCGATCTCGAACGTCTCCGTCCCGTCGAGGCCGAGGGACTCGCGGTTCTCCCCTTCGCGGAACTGGAGCGGCAGCACGCCCATGCCGACGAGGTTCGAGCGGTGGATCCGCTCGAAGCTTTCGGCGATGACGCAGCGGACTCCCAGCAGGTAGGTCCCCTTCGCCGCCCAGTCGCGGGAGGAACCCGTGCCGTATTCCTTGCCGGCGAGGACCATCAGCGGGATCGACGCGGTCTGGTACTTCACCGAGGCGTCGTAGATCGACATCTGCTCGCCGGTCGGGAGGAACTTCGTGGCGTTCCCTTCGACACCCGGCACGAGGAGGTTCTTGAGGCGGATTTTGGCGAACGTCCCGCGGGTCATGACCCGGTCGTTGCCGCGGCGGGCACCGTAGCTGTTGAAGTCGGCCGGCGCGACGCCGTGCTTCTGCAGGTAAAGGCCGGCGGGGGAGTCCTTCTTGATGTTGCCGGCGGGGCTGATGTGGTCGGTCGTCACCGAATCGGCCACCGAGACGAGCACGCGGGCGTTCCTGATCGAGCTGATCGGCTTCGGGACCGCCGGCATGTCGACGAAGAACGGCGGCTCCTGGATATAGGTGCTCTCGGTGTCCCACTGGTAGAGGTCGCCCGTCGAGCCGGCGATCGCCTGCCACTCCGGCGGACCGTCGGCGGCGTGCGAGTACTCGCGGACGAACATGTCGGGCGACATGCTCCTGGCGATCGCGTCGGTGATCTCCTTCTGGGTCGGCCAGATGTCGGCGAGGTAGACCGGTTCGCCCTTCGTGTCGGTGCCGAGAGGCTCGGTCGCGAGGTCGATATCGGTCGTCCCGGCGATGGCGTAAGCGACGACGAGCGGGGGGCTCGCGAGGTAGTTGGCCTTCACGTGCTGCTGGACGCGGCCTTCGAAGTTCCGGTTCCCCGAGAGGACCGACGTCGCGACGAGGTTGCCGTCGGTGATCGCCTTGGCGACCGGCTCAGGGAGAGGTCCGCTGTTGCCGATGCAGGTCGTGCAGCCGTAGCCGACGGTGTTGAAGCCGAGGGCGTCGAGGTGCGGCGTCAGGCCAGCGCGGTTGAGATAGTCGGTGACGACGCGGCTGCCGGGGGCGAGGCTCGTCTTGACCCAGGGCTTGCGGGTGAGACCCTTCGCGGCCGCTTTCTTGGCGACGAGGCCGGCGCCGATCATGACGCTCGGGTTGCTGGTATTGGTGCAGCTCGTGATCGCCGCGATAACGACCGCTCCGTCGGTGATCGACGATCCGCCGACGTCCGACGTCGAGGCGCCGTCTCCGCCGATCAGCGTGTCGGAGACCGAGGGCCCCCCTTCGATCGTCACCGGCTTTGCCGGTTCGGCCTTTCCAAAGGCCCCCGCGAGATCCTTCCGCCAGGTCGACTTCATGTCCTTGAGAAGGACCCGGTCCTGCGGACGCTTCGGGCCCGCCATCGAGGGCTGGACGGTCGCGAGATCGAGTTCGAGCGTGCTGCTGAAGACCGGCTCCGGCGAACCGGGAGTCCGGAACATCCCCTGTTCCTTGTAGTAGCTCTCGACGAGGTCGAGGACTTCGCGCGGCCGGCCGGTTCGCTCGAGGTAACGGAGCGTCTCCTGGTCGACCGGGAAGAACCCGATCGTCGCCCCGTATTCCGGGGCCATGTTGGCGATCGTCGCCCGGTCGGCGAGCGACATCGCGTCGAGCCCCGGACCGTAAAACTCGACGAACTTGCCGACGACCCCGTGCTTGCGGAGCATCTGCGTGACGGTCAGCACCATGTCGGTCGCGGTCGCCCCTTCGGGGATCTGGCCGTTCAGGCGGAAGCCGACCACCTCGGGCATCAGCATGTAGATCGGCTGGCCGAGCATGACCGCCTCGGCTTCAATCCCGCCGACTCCCCAGCCGACGACGCCGAGGCCGTTGATCATCGTCGTGTGGCTGTCGGTGCCGACGAGCGAGTCGGGATAGACGATTCCGTCCTTCTTGAGGACGACCGTCGCGAGGTACTCGAGGTTGACCTGGTGAACGATCCCGGTCGCCGGGGGGACGACGCGGAAGTTCTGGAACGCCTTCTGGCCCCACTTGAGGAACTGGTAGCGTTCCTTGTTCCGCTCGAACTCGATGTCGATGTTCCGCTGCAGGGCGGTCGACGAGGCGAATTCGTCGACCTGCACCGAGTGGTCGATGACGAGGTCGCACTGGACGAGCGGATTGATCTTGGTCGGATCGCCACCCATCCGGACCATGGCGGCCCGCAGCGCGGCGAGGTCGACGACGGCAGGGACGCCGGTGAAGTCCTGCAGGACCACTCGCCCCGGCATGAAGGGGATCTCGACCTCCTTCGGCTTGGCGGCGTTCCACTGCGCGACTTCCCGGACGTGGTCTTCCGTCACGATGAAGTCGTCGACGTTCCGCAGGCAGGCCTCCAGCAGGACGCGGATCGAAAACGGAAGCCGGTCGATCGGTCCGAGACCCGCAGCCTCGAGGGCCTTGAGGCGAAAGATCGTGTACTCGCCGTGAGAAGTCGTGAGGGTGCCGCGGGAACCGAAAGCGTTGCCGGTCATGGAGGAGTGCGAAACAAAAGGAAAGGGTCGCAGAATCCGAAAGCCGATGGCCGAGGCGCATCGGCATGGAGGGTATCACAAAGCCCTGCGCGGTCCAACGGCCGGTCTCGATTGCCCGGACGCCGGCCCTGCAATCTCGCAAGGGGATCCGAGGCGACGGGCGACGCCACGAAGCACGCGGCGTCGACGGCTCACCCTCTCCCCATGGCCACAGAGGGGCCGGGACCTTCCCGGAGTCACCCAGGCGGGGAAGGAAGCGTCGTCGTGATGAGCACCCTCCACGATGGAGAGTCCACGTGTGCCCGCGCGCGCCGCTGTCACAGGTTGTGCGGCGGAGCGCGCTTCCGGCACTCGAGATCACATCTCGACAAGATTGTCGACAATTCAAGGTGGTGCTGAGTTGAAACTGTCGACAATCCGCTTAATGTCAGAGGAATGTTAACGTCAAATGAATGCTCGTGAACGCGCAGAGCTCTCGCACGGGCCTGCGCATTTTCTTCTCCCCTGTCGCACGACGGGTGAATTCTCACCCTGAGTGAGCGGTCGTCATTTCTGGAGAGTCCTATGCCAGCGTCTCGTCGAACATTGCGCATTCAAAGTGGCTTCACGCTCATCGAACTACTCGTCGTCATCGCGATCATCGCAGTTCTGGTCGCCATTCTCCTTCCGGCGATTCAGCAGGCGCGCGAGGCCGCCCGCGCCTCGCAGTGCAAGAACAATCTCAAGCAGATCGGTGTCGCTCTGCACAACTACCACGACGTCAACCAGCGGTTTCCCTCTGCGCAGGGGAACGCCGCATTCCTCAATCCGCCGACCAACTCCCAGGAGCAATGGGGACACTCCCAGTGGGTCGCTCTGCTCCCGTATATCGACCAGGCGGGCCTGTACAACAAGTGGAACTTCAACGCCCGCGATGAAGGCTGGGACGGGAACCGCGGCCTGCTCGTCGGAGTGAGCATTCCCTGGCTCACCTGCCCGTCCTCGATCCTCCCGCCCGCAGGCTCGACAAATATACCGGCGTCACAGTACTTCGGCATCGCCGGGGCCGTTCCCCGCGGACCGTTTACGGACACGTCAGGTCTTTCGGACAACTCGGGAAACTGGGGGATGAATTCCGATCGCGGGATGCTCTCCAACCGCTATGGCCGGAGCCTCAAGGACTGCAGCGACGGGACGTCGCACACCTTGATCGAAGGTGAGATCAGCGAGTACGTCTACGATGCCACCGGCACTCGAGGAGACCGTCGCCCCGCCCGGAACTGGGGTTGGACGATGGGAGGTCTTTCAGGCTGGGATAGCTGGGCTCCACACGTCTCCAACGTGACGATCCGCTACGCTCCCAATTCGCCCGTTCTCGGAGCGAACGGCCTTGTATGGCCCGCATGGGACGACGCTTCGGGAAGCAACTGCCCGCTGACGTCCTCTCACGCCGGAGGCGTCAACGTCGTCATGGCGGATGGGTCAGTCCACTTCATCGGCAACACCGTCAGCATGGATACCCTGACGCTCCTTGCCGTTCGGGACGACCGAAAGCCAGTCGGTGAATTCTAGTCGCGTCGCTTTCAGGACTCTCTGCCCGTGGAAGCCCCCCGGCTTCCACGGGTTCTAACTTTTCTCTCATTCAACCCTTCGCCCTCGGGGTTCCATCAACTATGGCTACGCTGTCGACTCGCCGCCGCCTCCTGAGTC
>JAEYWB010000112.1 GCA_023429275.1 Planctomycetota bacterium | reverse complement strand
GCCGACGGCGGAGAGATTCTCGAACGCGACACTCTCACGCTTCTCGTCCGGAAAGTCCGGCGGAATCTCGTCCAGGAAGTGCAGATCACAAAACGGGCCGCTCCGCTTCTGCCGCCCGACGTACCGGTTGCACCGGTCGAGGATGTGTAGCGGTCTGTTGCCCTTCACTCCGCGAAAGAACGTCTTTCCGCAGAGCGAAAAGTGGCCTTACGGCGCCGTCGCGAGCAGATCATCGCTGAGTTTCAGCAGGACTTCGTGGGTCGTCTGGATCGAAACTGCGTCCCGCCCGGGAACCCCTTTCACTGTCCGGTACCGCTTCAGCGAAAAGCAGCCCTGTCCCGAACTGGAGAGGATGATCTCGTAGTACTGGCTCCCATCGGGCAACTGGTCCGGCTTGACCGACCGGAGCATCACCTGCCCGAGAGCGGGGTCGAATTCCAGGGGGGCGAGGTTTTCGAGAAGGTACGTCACCCGCCCGCTGAGAGCCTTGGCCCACTTTTCGAGCGCGGGAAATCCGCCGGTCCTCAGACGGGGGATCTCAAGCCGTAACTCGTTGAAGGCACAGCTCATCGAGTCGACGGCGACCAGGTCGATTTCGAGGCTTTCCCCTCCTGGACCGGCAACCCGGACGGTCTCGAGCCCCCCCTGAAGGCCGTTCAGCCGCGAGAGCTCACTCGTCAGGAAAGGTCGGACGGACATGGAAAGCTGTGCCGGTCGGGGTGAGACTGCCGCACCTGCCGAACTCTTTCAAAGAGCCGGAGAAACGCTTTGTCTGGCAATTGCCGCCGGCCTGTCGGAATTTGGGCGGCACGCCGGGAATCCGCCTGAATTCATCATAGGTCTTTGGACGAATCGAGAACATGGAGGTTTTGCGGCCTTTCGCCCCCTCCAACTCATCTTCACATCATCGGACACGTGCTACTAGAATCAGTGTCTCAACGGAATGAACAGATGTCCGGTCACGACGCTGCGCGTCGCCGGACGATCGGCTACCAGCCGGGAGTCGTGCCATGGACGGTCGCGCCAGATTGGCGGTTTTGAGCTCTTTCACCGCACTTGCTTTCCTCGGATTCGCTGTCGGCTCTCATGCCGAGCTCGACGTTCCGCCCCACGAAATCCTCGGAGTACTCGAGGAGACGTCGGCGACGTCGTGGCGTCCCTCGATGCTGGCCGCCCGCCGCAAGGTGGTCGGTGAATGCGGCCTGACCGATCTGCCGGTCGCGATGGACCTGCTCGGACCGGTGTTCCGCGAATCGCTCGAACATCGCTTCGCCTGGAAGGTCGCCTCGGGGAATGACGAAGCGGTCTCGCTCGTCGCCACCCCCCGGGACAGCGTCGAACGGATGTTCCTCGGCCGGATCGAACTGACGGTCTCGCGCAAGACCGGCGAGATCGACAGCCTCCGCTTCCTCGATCGCCGCGGTGCGACGTCGACTGCCGCTGCCGGCGCGAGTGGAACGAACGCCATCCGGCTCGTCTCAGGGGTCGAACACTCCGTTGCCGCCGACGGGACACAGACCAGCGGAGAGGATGTCGAACGGATCCTCGACGCCTGGGCGCGAAGCACCGGTACGATCCGGAACGTCAAGCTCTCCTTCGAACGGTACCGCTACGACCGCGCGTTTCATCTCGAAACGCGTGCGATTGGCAAGTTCGTCTACGTCGCCCCGAACACCGGGATGTACCGCATCCATCCGGCCCCCATTCCGGTCGGCACCGAAAGCCGCGTTCTCGGCTCCGATGGCCAGCGATTCACCCTTCGGACCGATTCGCCGCAGTCGCTCTTGTGGGACGGGGCGACGGTGACGATCGCCGACGACGCCCACCGGACGATGCAGCAGCTCAATCTTCCGAAGCGGGACGCCGGCATTCAGCCTGTCGTCGGATCCTGGGACAACGTCTGGGCGCAGCTCACCGAGCCGCAGGCCGCTCTTCCCTGCGTCGTCGCCGTCAATTCCAAGGACCTCCTGCAGCGGTTCCAGATCACGATCGTTCGCAATGACGACCAGCAGATTGTTCTCCGCTGTCTCCCCGCCGATGTGGCGACGAAGCACCAGCTCGCAGAGATCCTGGTGATCATCGACCCGCAGACGCACCTGACCAAGGCGACGAAGTTCATCGGGCCGAGCGGCGACCTCGAAATCGTCCACGTCTTCCTGTACGAGGAGATCAACAAGCCCGACCTCCAGCAGGCCTGGGCGCCGGATCTCCGGGATTACCGCACGATGGAAATGCCCCCGCCGGCTCCCCCGGCGGAGTGAGCAGGAACGAAAGCGATCCAGTCCCGCAAACGCGGCCTCAGGGCCGCGTTTCTTTTTTGGCCTCGTCGCGACCAGGTGAAGAGACCGCGTGAGCCGGTCCCGGGGGGGCCGGTGCGCCGTTATCGTGATGCACCTCGCCCGTCAGCGCAGCTCCCATGGTCGGATCTGTCGCGGCCGCGATCTGCAGGACTTCCTCTTCAGACTCAGCGGCCAGCAGCTGACGCCTCACGTCCGGACTTCCGGCCAGGCTCGCCAGTTTTCCCAGGAGCACCACCTGCACCTCCGGCTGCTCCAGCGGCGTGACGAGCAGGAAGACCAGCCGCACCGGCTCGGTCGACTGCGGGCTGAAGCGGATCCCCGCCTCGCGAGTGCGGCCGAAGATCAGCAGTGGTGCATTGAGGTGCGGGCAGCGGGCGTGGGGAATCGCAACGCCGAGGCCGACGTCGGTCGAAAACTCCTGCTCCCGGGCAATGGCGAGCGCCGTGACGTCGACATCCTTCGGCAGTCGATCCGGCGGAATCCGCGCAGCGAGCGTGGCAATAGCCGCCGCCGGGGTCGTCGCATCGAGGTCGAGCGCGATCTGCTGGAGCGACAATGTATCCCGCAGCAGCAGATCGGTGTGATGCGGATACTCGTCTTCGATCCGACCGACAACCTGCTCGAGAATGTCTTCGATCGTAATCAGGCCCACCGGGCTGACGCCGTCGTCTACGAGATACACGGTGCTTCGCTCGTGCTGCATCTTCTGCAGAACGGTCTCGATGTCGTCGTCGAGATGGACCGTCGCGAGCGGACGCACCAGGCTCGTCCAGTTCGACGACTCGGCCGGGTCCAGGGAGATCAGGTCCTTTGCCAGGAGATAACCGGCGGGGCGGCCGGTCACGGAGTTCACGACCGGCCAGCGCGAGAAGTGCTGTGCGGCGACCTGCCGCCGGACATCCTCGAGGCTCGCACCGGTCTGCAGGCGCCGGACACGAGTCCACGGGATCATGATGTTCCGGACCGCCTGTCCCTGCAGGTTCGACACGTTCTCGAGGATCAGCCTCAGCCGGAGGTCACGGACCGACTGCTCTACGAATTCGCGGCTTGCTCCGGTGTCCGCGAGGACAAGTCGCGCCAGGGCGACCGCGGCTTCCCCCTCCTCGAACACCGCCCCGGTTGCGCCGACCTGGACCAGCGTGTCGCGTTCGCCCAGGTAACGAGCCCGGACGAGAATCCGAAGGCTCGGGTTGAGGTGCCGGGCCGTCGAAACGATGGCGGCACTGTCGGAGGCCTGCGGCAGCGTCAGGATGAGGTGCGTCGCCCGGGTGATTCCAGCCTGTTCGAGAACGGCCTCGCGGGACGCGTCGCCGAAGATGGCGACCTGTCCCTGCCGGGTCAGCTCGATGACGGTGTCCATGTTGAGATCGATCACCGCCGTGAGGAGTCCCGCCTCCTTGAGGAGCTCGACGACCGAGCGGCCCACCGGACCGTAGCCGACAACGATCGCCAGCCGCCGCTCCGTGATTCCTTCCTTGATCTGCTTGCGGGCGCCAATGTTCGTCTGCCGCATGCGGCGCTCGACCCGGGCATTGAGCAGGGCCCACAGCCGCGGCCGGCGGGTGAGCCAGGATTCGATCGCGAACCGCCAGCGGAACAGCAGCGGATTGAGCGTGATGGACAGGATCGCCGCGGCGACGAGGACGTTGTGTCCCGAGAGCGGCAGGAGGTTCGCCTTGTGAGCCGCCTCGGAGAGGATGAACGAGAATTCGCCGATCTGTGCCAGGCCGATCGCAACGGTCAGGGCGGTCCGGACCGACCAGCCGAGTGCGGCCACGATTACGAGCGCCACGAGCGGTTTGACGATCAGGATCACCCCGAGGGCGGAGAGGATCATGAGCGGCTGCTGGAGCACAAATGCCGGATCGAAGATCATCCCCACCGAAACGAAGAAAATCACCGCGAAGGCATCGCGGAGCGGCAGCGCGTCGGCTGCCGCCTGATGGCTCACGGGGGACTGGGCGACCACCATTCCCGCCAGAAATGCCCCAAGCGCCATCGAAGCGCCGAAGGCAAAATAGGCTCCGGTCGCGACCGCAACCGAGAACACGAGAATCGTCAGCGTGAAGAGCTCGCGGGACCGCAGCCGCGCCACCTGCATGAGCACCCAGGGGACCAGGCGGGCTCCCGCCAGCATGACCAGTCCGACGAGAGCCGACAGCTTGAGGAGCGCAATCCCGATGGCGGCCCAGGGGCCGCCCGTCGCGACGGCCGCTGCGGCTTCCCCATCGGGGACGGCGGTTGTTCCAAGCACCGGGATCATCACGAGGACGATCACGGTCAGCACATCTTCAACGAGCAGCCACCCGACGGCGACATGGCCTTCGGGTGCATGGAGGACGTTCGCATCGGCCAGGACCCGCATGAGGACGACGGTACTGGCGACCGCCATCGCCATCCCCATGATGAGCCCCGCCTTCACCGGCATCCCCAGGGCGACGAAGCACGCAACGCCGAAGAGGGTCGCGACGAGGCTCTGCCCGAGTGCTCCCGGGATTGCGACCCCTTTGACGGCGAGCAAATCCTTCAGGTGAAAGTGCAGCCCGACCCCGAACATCAGCAGGATCACGCCGACCTCGGCGAGCTGATGGGCCAGGTTGATGTCGCCGACGAACCCCGGCGTGTGTGGACCGATCAGCACTCCGGCCAGGAGGTAGCCGACGATGGGGGACAGGCGCAGGCTCTGTGTGATCAGGCCAAGGATCCAGGCGCTCGTGAAGGCGGCTGCGATCGTGGTGATGAGCGGGAGATCATGCACTGGATTCGGGAATTCCTGCGGCGGGGAGTCGCGTTGCGTCGACCGGAGCAGGCGCAGGCCTGTCGGAGCGTTGTCTCCGCAAGCCGATGCTTCTTCGGCTGACGCAGCACATCCGGCAG
>JAEYWB010000094.1 GCA_023429275.1 Planctomycetota bacterium | reverse complement strand
CTCGATGAGTTTCATCGCGACTCGCCGATGTCACCAGCCATTTTGAAGATCCGATTGCGGTTGCGAGCCCCGCAACGAGGCGGTAACACCCGCGGCGACCTGACGAGGGCGAGCCTCGCGGGCTCGGCCCAGGGATCTCCGCAGTGGGAGGCGCGGGGCGGTCACATTCTCAGAGGATTTGCGGCGTCATGACACGATTAATCGGTTGCCGCCTGGCGTACTGGGGCCAGCTGGCGGCCCTGCTCCTGATTGTGCTGAGCGCGCGTACCTCGACAGCGCAATCCGCTGACCCAGCTGCAGGTGCCGCGGCGACTCCCGGTCCGGCAGAGAGCGCCAGACCGGAGCGCCTGCTCGCTGCTGCGGAGAACGTCAAAGTCCTCGGCGCCGCATCGGAACAAGCTTCGCCCGTTGCCGGCGGACCGCAGGCGACGCCGTTGAGTGAGGCGGAGCAGATCACCAGCCTTCAGAAGGCGGTCGAGTCCGACTCGAAACGCGCTGAAGAACTCCGCCGCGACCTGGTCGATCCGAAAAGCGAGTATCGAAAGGCCGAAGCCGCATTCAAGGAGGCGGACGACCTTCTCACGAAGGCCAAAACGGCTCTTGCCAAACTGATGGAGATGGGCACCGCTGAAGAGATTGCCAAGTCGCAGGCTGACGTGGCGGAACTCGAGCGGACGTGGGAACTGTCGCGGGAACGGTTCAACCTGGTCCTGGAAAGCCGCAAGACCAGCCAGGAGCTGATCGTGGCTCTCGAGGAGAAGATCCGGAAGAACAACGGAGCTCTGCAGAAGCTTCTCGGGACGGTTCCGGAACCGGAAGCCGCTCCCCCTGGCAAGTCGTCGGGACAAGAGTCCCCGCCGGGTGCCGCCGTGCCGGCCATGAGTCCACCGCTGAATCCTTCCCCCGTGCCGCCGCCGGCGGCCGCAGCCTCCTCGCCGGTCGGGCCTCCTGCTTTGACGGCCGGGGCTGCTCCCCCGGATGCCGGAACCAGGGTGGCGGAGGTGCCGGCAACGCCTCCGAAGGCTGCGACGAAGAAACTCATTGAGGCGCAGACCCAGGTCAGTCAGAAGGAGGAAGAGGCGGTCGTTGCGAAGGAGGCGGCGCAGTCAGTTGCTGAGCGGATTGCCGCGCTCGACAAGGACATCGGCCTCGAGAACAAGCTTCTCGTGGCGGCCCGCAAGAAGTCGGACCTGGCGTTTCAGACCCGGGGCGAACTCGACCGGGAGGAAGAACGTCTCGTCACAGAAGGGGCGGCGGCGCACGAAATCCGCGCCCTCCACCAGCGACGACGCGAAGCGGAGGGCCAGTTCTCCAAGGCGCGGCTGGAGGTCTCGGACAGAACGGACCGTCTGAACGACCTGCAGACTCAGCGAGCGGTCCTCCAGCGGGAAGCTCTCGCCGCGGCAACGACGGTCGAACGGAAACAGCAGGAGGTCAACGAAGCACGGCACCACGTTGCCAAGCTGCAGAACCCGTTTTCGCCGCACAATGTGCTGCAGTGGTTGCTCGATCACGGTCCCCGCATTTCGGTCATCCTGCTGGCCATCCTGATGCTGCGGTTCACAGCACGGATGAGCACGAGGAGAATCACCTCTCTCATCAGCCAGCGTGGGACGCGGGGAACGCTGCAGGAGCGTGAGGACCGGGCCCGAACGCTTGTCGGAGTCTTCCGGAACGCATTCTCGATCACGACGACGGTCGGCGGGACGTTGATGATCTGCGAGGAAATCGGAATTGCAGTCGGCCCGCTGATGGGAGGGGCGGCTGTACTCGGTTTGGCGGTTGCCTTCGGAGCCCAGAATCTCATCCGCGACTACTTCTACGGCTTCGTGATCCTGATCGAGAACCAGTACAAGCTGAACGACGTGCTGAAGATCGGCAACATCTCCGGGCAGGTCGAACAGATCACCCTGCGAATGACCGTCCTCCGGGACCAGGAGGGAAACGTCCACTTCATCCCCAACGGCAAGATTGATTCCGTGACCAACATGAGCCACGGCTGGTCACGGGCCAGGATCGAGGTGAACATCGCGTACAAGGAAAACGTTGACCGCTGCATGGGCATCTTGATGGATCTGGCGGAAGACCTTCAGAAAGATCCGGACTACAGCAACTCGTTCCTCGATCGACCGGAAATGCTGGGCGTCGAGTCTCTCGGCGAATCCGCCGTTCAGATCCGGTTCCTTATCAAGACCCGGCCGCTGCACCAGTGGCGCGTCAAACGGGAAATGCTCCGAAGGATCAAACGCCGGTTCGACGAGATGGGCATCGAGATTCCGTGCCTGCATCGGGCCCTCAATCAGCGGGAGGGGGCCGTTGCCGTCGTCCGGGGCGACGACCTGTCGACGAAGGCCGCCTGATCCGGCGATCGGTCGACCGAGTTGAGGGACGCCGGTGCCAACCTCGCCGGGCACCTCCAGACGCATCGACGGGCGCGCCATGTGCATGCGCATCTCTGTGTGACGCTGACACCACGGGGAGCCTGACGATGCCCAGGAGCAAAGGCGACGCTTCCACATCGGCCGCCGATTTTCTGCCTGCTCAGAAGACGCTTCGGACGCTCACCGCTGCGGCGAAATCTTGCCAGGGATGCGATCTCTACAAGAGGGCGACGCAAACGGTCTTCGGGGAGGGAGCGGCGACCGCCCGGATTGTGCTTGTCGGCGAGCAGCCGGGCGACCAGGAAGACCTGGAGGGCCGCCCCTTTGTCGGTCCGGCGGGCCGACTGCTGGACGATGCCCTTTCCGAGGCCGGGATCGAGCGCGGGGATGTCTATCTCACGAATGCCGTCAAACACTTTCACTGGGAAGGACGCGGGACCCGCCGTCTTCACAAGAAGCCGCCGGCCCGGGCCCTGTCAGCCTGCAGGCCCTGGCTGGAGGCGGAGATGGAAGTCCTGCGGCCCGACGTCGTCGTCTGCCTCGGCGCGACCGCCGCTCAGGCGGTGATCGGACCAGAGGCCCGGGTCACGAAGGATCGGGGCAAGGTCCTCGAAAGCCCCTATTGCGATCAGACGTTCATGACGTGGCATCCTTCAGCCGTCCTCCGTGCACCCGATCAGGACGCACGGGAACGGATGAGGCGCGAACTCGTCAGCGATCTGAAGAGGGCCGGTTCTTACCGTGCGTGACGCAAGGGATCCGCCGGGCGATCAACGTTGTCAGCTCAGCGGAATCCGATTCCGCCACAGGCCCGGCAGGGAACCTTCCCGTCGCCGTTGCAGTTCCCGCAGGCGCGCTTGTTCGTCACCGTCTTGTAGATGGGCTGGCCGGTGATGGGGTTGTTCCCCGCCTGGATCCGTTCCTGACTCGAGAGCTGGCCGCGGTTACAGCCCTTGGCCGGACAGCGGACGGCGCCCTGCTGGCTGCAGAAAGAGCAGGTGAAGTCCTCGATGTAAGAGCCGGTGCTCGAACTCGGTGCGTTGCCCGCCCGTCGGCCCGCCACCTTGCGGCCGGGGGTCGAGATATTCACGACCTTCTGGTAGATCGAGACCATGACCGTCGACTTCGCGATCTTCGCGTCGACGTCCGGCCAGTCGAGCTTCTCGGCCGCGGTCCGCGGGGTGAAGTTGGGATAGCTCTCCTTCACGAACGGGACCGCGTCGCTGATGGTCGTCCCGCAGCTGAGCTGGCCCTCGGTCCGGAAGATCGCCGACAGGACGGCGATGACGTTTCCCTGCTGATCGGAAACAGGTCCGCCGCTATTGCCGGGATTGGCCGCAGCGTCGAACAGCAGCATCCCCTCGTATTCGACGCTCGGGAGGGCGGTGATCGAGCCGCGCGTCGCCTTGATGGTTTTGCCGAGGATGTGGGCCTTCGGGTATCCAAGAATCATCACCTCTGTGCCGCGGCGCTGCGGCTCAGTGATGACGTTCACCGGTGGCGCACTCAAGGTCGGACATTCGATGAGCGCGAGGTCATGC
>JAEYWB010000043.1 GCA_023429275.1 Planctomycetota bacterium | reverse complement strand
CTCGCCCTTGCCGGGGCGGTTGTCGTTCAGTTCACTCGCACCCGGCGATTTCTTCCCTTCGGGCCGTTCCTGGCCGGAGGAGCCTTCGTCGTCATGCTGTTCTGGAAGTCGATCTGGATGTTCGAGATTGCTCTGTCGGCCACCCGCGCCCGCGACGACCGCGTCGCCACATTCGCCCTTCGGAGACTGTTCGGAGACCCGGTTGCCCTGGTCTCGCTCGCAGCGGCCATCCTCGGAGGAACGATGATTCTACTCGGCCTCCTTCGACTCTATCGCCAGTTGCCGATCGGAAAGCCCGCTCAATAGCCGCGGGAGGGGCGTCTCGACTCGACGGGTGCATTCGCTCAATGGTGGTCCTTGGAACTTTCCACGACCGAGCCGTCAGCCGTCAGCCGTCAGCATCAAGCGAGAGCTGAGAGCTGACTGCTCGGCGATGTCCCAGCACCAAAGAGCGGATACCCCTCGACTTGAATGAGTTGACCCAGGTCGCGGGACAGCTTTCCGGGGGTCACACTATGATCTCCGGTCGCCCGTCGCTCGAGGTGTTTGTGTTCGAATTCGTGACCCTGATCGCTCAGGCCGCTCCGGTCTCCGACCTGGCCCCCCCGGAGATCGCGCCGCAGCTCGCCGGGCTCCCCGCCCCAGGAGTCATCGCCGGCGTCGTGATGACGATCACGGCGGGTCTCGCGAGCATTGCCTTCTGGGTCGGCTTACTTGGCGGGGCCATCTCCATCCCGGACCAGGTGGACGAGGCGCCGTCCGACCCGGAGCGATTGTCGAAGGGGCCGGCCCTCGCCGCCGAAGAGCCGGAGATCCTGACGGTTCCGCTCCACGAGCCGAACATCATCCCCGAGGAGGGAGAGAACGGCGAATCGGCCTCGGCAATGGCCGATGACGATCCCTCCAGGTCACGGCTTCCTCCGGCGGCTCTCCTGCTGGCGATCGGCTGGATCGGCCTGGTCCTCCTGCTGAAGCTCGCATCCGGCGGGGAGACGCCGCCGCCATCGAATCTGACCGCGGGTCGGGTCATGGTCGGGATGCTCGTCGAACTCGGGATCCAGCTGCTGGTCTTCGTCGTCCTGTTCGCAGCGGTCGTTTCCGGTCCCGGCGGCGCTCCGTGGCGAACGGGTCCGCTGCGCAGGGAGTTGCGGCTCGGCCTCGGCGGCTTCCTGGCGGCAGTCGGGCCGGTGCTGACGGTTCTGATCCTGATGCGGACTTTCCGGACAGACGACTCCGAGCACCTGTTCCTGCGGATCCTCCGCGAGGCGGACTCGGGGCCTCTGATCGCCCTCATCATCCTGTCAGCCGCGATCGTCGCCCCGTTGTCGGAGGAACTGACCTACCGCGTGACGCTCCAGGGAGGAACCGCGCCGTATATCGGCCGTGGCCTCGCGCTTGTCGGCTCGGCCGTCCTGTTTTCGATGGTGCACGGCTTTCCCGATATGGTGGCCCTCCTGCCGCTGGCACTCATCCTTGGCTGGATCTACCAGCGGACCGGCTCGTACGTCGCCATCGTGACCGCGCACGCGGCGTTCAACCTCTTCAACCTGGCGGTTGTGCTGGTGCAGACGTGGTGGACTTGACGTCGATGGGCAGGGAATCACGATCAGAATGCACGCGACGCCCGGGGCACAGGTCAGTCAGGGAGATTTCCTGTTCCCTATTCCCTGTTCCCTCCCATAATCGTGGCGTCCCTTCCTAACCTGGATCGTGCATGTCTTACGACGCCCTGCTGGTGATTTCCTTCGGTGGTCCGGAAGGCCCCGATGACGTCATTCCGTTTCTCGAAAACGTCCTTCGGGGGCGGAACGTTCCCCGTGAACGGCTGCTCGAGGTGGCGGATCACTACCAGCATTTCGGCGGCGTCAGCCCGATCAACGGGCAGGTGCGGGAACTGATCGATGCGCTGCGGGCCGATCTCGAACGAAACGGGGTTCAGCTGCCGATCTACTGGGGAAATCGGAACTGGAAGCCGTACCTCGACGACGCCCTGCAGCAGATGGCGGCGGACGGCGTCCGAAAGGCGCTCGGCTTCGTCGTCTCGGCCTACAGCTCGTACTCCGGATGCCGGCAGTACCGCGAGAACGTTTCGGCGGCGCAGGAGCGGGTCGGCGCGGCGGCTCCGTCGGTCGACAAGCTGCGGGTCTTCTACAACCACCCCGACTTCATCGCCGCGAATGCCGATCGACTCCGCGAGGCGATCGGGAAGCTTCCTGAGGCCGGACGGGAAATGCCGACCGTGGCCTTCACGGCACACAGTATTCCGAGTTCGATGGCCGCGGGCTGTGCTTATGTGCAACAGCTTGGCGAAACGGCCCGACTCGTCGCGGAGGCGTGCGGCATCCCGGCGGAACGCTGGCGGCTCGTCTTCCAGAGCCGAAGCGGCCGGCCGCAGGATCCGTGGCTGGAGCCGGACATCTGCGATCACATCCGCGGAATGAACCCCGGGCAGGTCCCGGGGCTCATCATTGCTCCGATCGGGTTCCTGTCGGACCACATCGAGGTCCTGTTCGATCTCGACGAACAGGCGGCGGAGGCGGCCGGTGAGAAGGGGATCCCGATGGTCCGCGCCGGGACGGTCGGGACTCATCCGAAGTTCATCGGGATGATTCGGAAGCTGATTCTCGAACGTCTCGACTCAGGGACTCCGCGCGAGGCGATCGGTGAGTTCGGCCCCAACTGGGATCAATGCGCCTTGGACTGCTGCCCGGCGCCTGTCATGACCGGGCGTCCTCCCCGACCCTGACCGGCCGATCTCGGATCGACAATGGTTGGTATCGGACAGGATTCGACGGCACTCCTGACCGCTGAAAGACGGATCTTCCGGCACGATCGGGGCAGGCCTGGCGACTCCCGGGAGATTCACGAGGCCGCGGATTTCCCGCGTCTTCCCACCCCGCTAACATCAGCCGATCAGCTTCTCCCACACTCCACACGCCCTCGACGTTGATGACCGACCAGTCCCCCGAAAGGCCCCTCGTGGGCGTGATCATGGGCAGCCAGTCCGACTGGGAGACCATGCGGGCCGCCGCCGACATCCTCACGGAGTTCGGCGTCCAGCATGAATGCCGCGTCGTTTCCGCCCACCGGACCCCCGAGTGGATGGTCGAATACGCGAAGACCGCCGCCAGCCGCGGGATCGAGGTGATCATCGCCGGGGCCGGCGGGGCCGCCCATCTCCCCGGCATGGTCGCCTCGCTGACGCTCCTTCCTGTCCTCGGCGTTCCGGTCGGGAGCCGCTGGTTCCACGGAACGGATTCCCTGCTGTCGATCGTCCAGATGCCCGGCGGAGTTCCCGTCGGGACGCTGGCGGTGGGAGAAGCGGGAGCCAAGAACGCCGGCCTGCTGGCGGTGCGGATCCTGGCCAACAGCCGACCGGCACTCCGGTCGCACCTCGAACAGTTCCGAAGCTGCCAGACGCAGCAGGTTCTGGAGCAGCGCCTGACATGAGTCGCACTCTGGTCCCTGGGGACGTCATCGGCATCGTCGGCGGCGGGCAGCTTGGCCGCATGGCGGCGATCTGCGCCCGTCGCATGGGTTTTCGGACGATCGTCTAC
>JAEYWB010000029.1 GCA_023429275.1 Planctomycetota bacterium | reverse complement strand
CTCGACTCATTTCGGGAGCAGGGATCCGATCAGTCCTCCGCCAGGCCCGCTTCCGAAGCGGCGGTGAAAGCGAAGAGGAGGGCAGAACGCCCGGACTCCGCTTCCGGCATCGTCGTGACTCACCCCCGCGCCGGACGATCTGCTCCAACTGTTCTGAAACCTCCGCCGCGAGGGGGGCGTTCCGGACGCTCACTCCTCCTCGCTGAACGCTCCACCCTCCTCTCAATTCTCATCCTCATACTGGATGAGGCTGAAGACTTCGTAGGGAGCAAGTCTCTGCCGCCCCTTGAGGAATGTCAGCTAGATCAGGAAGGCGCAGCCCACGACTGTTGCTCCCGCCTTCTCCGCCAGTCGGGCGCACGCACCGATCGTCCCTCCGGTCGCCAGGAGATCGTCCACCAGCAGCACCCGGTCGCCAGGTTTCACGGCGTCGGTATGCATCTCCAGCGTGTCTTTGCCGTATTCTAGCTCGTAGTGAAACGACTGCTTGTCGAACGGGAGCTTCCCCGGCTTGCGAATCGGAACGAACGCGGCATTGAGCTCGAGTGCCAGCGGAGCGGCGAAGATGAATCCCCGCGCCTCGGCGGCGGCGATGGCGTTCACCCCGCGGCCCCGGTAGTGCTCGGCCATGCGGCCGATGGCGCCCCGAAGAGCGGCCGGATCGGCCAGAAGGGGGGTGATGTCGCGGAACATGATTCCGGGCTTCGGAAAATCCCGTACGTCGCGGATCCAGCGCTTCAAATCGTGTCCCTCGGCCATCGCGTCATCTCCAGGAAAGCGAGCGGTCTGCGGGAGTGTTGCGGACCGCCCGCCGATCGTCCAATCCGGCAGCTGGTTTCTCCCGCGTCCGAACACGTTATTCTTGAGAGACGTTCGCGGCATGTTTCTCCAGTCATGCGCGGAACGTCTGTCGCGTTCTCGTGGGGGACAGGACGGATCTGCGGAGAGGGAACAGAGAACCTGTGACCGGCTCGGACTCAATCCTGTATCACGAACCGCCGCGTCCGTGCTCCTATCTCCCGGACCAGACGGCCTCGCTCGAGTACCGCTTTTTCCGACAGGTCACTCCCCAGCGGATGAGCGAACTGCTTCGCCGGGGCTGGCGGCGAATGGGGGCACACTTCTTCCGCCCCCGCTGCCCGAGATGCGAGCGCTGCCGGAGCCTGCGTGTCGACGTTGAGGCGTTCTCGGCAAGCAAGAGTCAGCGCCGGGCGATCAAGCGCAATCCCGATGTCCAGGCGATCCTCACGCGACCTTCGGTGAGCGCGGAACAGAACGCGCTCTACAACGCCTATCACGCCGACATGCAGCGGCGCCGCGGATGGCCCGACCGCGAAACGACGCCCCACGAATATGCCGAGTCGTTCCTCGAGGGAGACTGGGAGTTTTCGTACGAAGTGCAGTATCGGGACGGTCCGTCCGCGGGCGCCCGGCCGGACCACAGTTCGAACAGCGGCCAGGACGTCGACAGTCGTCGCGGGAAGGACGGGAACGGGGGGACTCTGCTTGGGATCGGCCTGATCGACATCGTCCCGGACGCCATTTCGAGCATCTACTTCTACCACGCCCCGGAGTGGCGGGACCGGGGGCCGGGGACGTTTTCCATCCTGCACGAACTCGACCTGGCGCGGCAGCTGAAGAAACGCTGGCTTTACCTCGGCTACTGGATCGCCGAATGCCCCTCCATGGCCTACAAGAACAGTTTCACGCCGTACGAGCTCCTCTCGCGGTACGTTTCGGACGACGAAACACCGGTTTGGGAAGCGGTTTCGAAATGAGATTGGTCCGCGAGAGGCGGCACGAGTCGCAGTCAGGCGCGACGAGACCGCGCACCCCAAAATTTGCAATGGTCTGAACAAAGTGATAGCATCGCGCGCCGTCGCGGACATCTCATTTGACAGGGAGAGATTCATGCACGTTCTTCGTGCGCAAGGGCTGGCTCGGTCCGCATCGCGGCGAGCAGGATTTACGCTGATTGAGCTTCTCGTCGTGATTGCCATCATCGCCATCCTGGCGGCGATGCTGCTGCCGGCGATTCAGAGGGCACGCGAGGCGGCCCGCCGCAGCCAGTGCCTCAACAACATCCGCCAGATCGCCGTTGCGGCGATGAACTACGAGTCGGCCCACTTCGTCTTCCCGTCGGGGTGGCTTTCGGATTCCGCAAACGCTGTCTGCGAGATCGACCTCGGGCAGTTCCCCGAGCCGCTCATCATCCCGCGGGGCGTCAACGTTCAGCCGCTGATGATCCGGGGCTGGGCGTTTGGGGCAGAGTACAGCTGGCACAGCCTGATCCTCTCCCAGATGGACCTTGGCGGGGGATCGAAGCTCGAGTTCTCTCAACCGAAGACCTTCCCTCAGAACTGGCTGATTCTTCAGCAGGCGCCGATCGCCTCCTACGTCTGTCCCAGCGGATCCTTCCCCTCCGCCCGTCCGCAGCGACTCGGCTACACGAGCTATCGCGGCAATCTCGGCTGGTGGGCGTCGAACGATCCGAATGCTCCGCTCAACAACGGGATGTTCTTTGAGAACAGCCACATCACGATGCGCGACATCAGCGACGGATCGAGCAACACGTTCCTGTTCGGCGAAACGCAGTTCGGATTCTGGGCGGATCGTTACTCCTGCTGCGCCCGCGCCCGGGACGTCCAGACACCGAACCCGAACTTCGACGAGTACTGGACCGCCCCGACCCAGGCGGCCCAGTCTGGTGGCGGCGGTATGATGAGCTGCCCCAACATCACATCAACGATGGACCTGATCCACTTCTTCGGGTGGGGGAGTGCCCATGACGACCTGGCCAACTTCGCTCTCGGCGACGGGTCTGTTCACTCGGTGTCGAAGAACTGCGATACCGCGACGTTCCGGGCGATGTGTACCCGCAACGGATCCGAGGTCCTCGCGCAGACGATCTACGCCAACTGAGCGTCTCCGCTTCACCAAGCTGCCCGGGCCGGTCGACTTCGACCGGCCTTTTTGTTGAGATGGGCTCTCTCCGGCGAGCGCGGACCGGAAGACCGAGAAGGCCGAAATGAACCCGATCGAACTCCGCAGCGACACCTTCACCCAGCCGACCCCGGGCATGCGTCGCGCCATTGCCGAGGCCGAGTGCGGCGACGATATGGCCGGTGAAGACCCGACCGTCAACCGGCTCGAGGCCCGGATGGCGGAACTGCTCGGCATGGAAGCGGCGGTCTTCGCCTGCTCCGGCACCCAGTCGAACCAGATGGGGGTGTGGACGCACTGCACTGGCGGGGACGAACTCCTGATCGAAGAGACCGGGCACATCGCAAACTACGAGGCTGGCGGGCCGGCGGTCCTCAGCGGTGTCAGCATCCGCCGGATCCAGGGTGACATGGGCCGGATTGACGTTCACCAGCTCTCCCCGATGCTCCGCGGGCCGAACGTCCACTACTCGCCGACGCGGCTGGTCTGCGTCGAGAACTCGGCGAATCTCGGAGGCGGGGCGACTTACCCGATCGAGCAGCTCGAGCGGATCGCCAGCTGGGCACGAGACCTCGGCATCAAGGTCCACATGGACGGCGCCCGCCTGTTCAACGCCTGCGTGGCCCGCGGGTATTCGCCGAGCGACGTCGGGAAGCAAGTCGACACGGTCTCAATCTGCTTCAGCAAGGGACTCGGCTGCCCGATGGGGTCGGTCCTCGTCGGCTCGGGTCGGGACATGGCCCGTGCGCGGCGAGCCCGAAAGATCTTTGGCGGGGCCCTCCGGCAGGCGGGGATCGTGGCGGCGGCGGCGCTCTACGCCCTCGACCATCACATCGAGCGGCTGGCCGACGACCACGTTCACGCCCGTCTCCTGGCGCAGCGGATCGCGCGGATCCCGCACCTGCGATGCGATGCCGAGAAAGTCGAAACGAACCTCGTCTTCTTCGAGGTCGACCCGGCCTGGGGGACCGCCGCCGAGCTCTCCCAGGCGCTGAGGGAACGTCACGTCCGGATCAACGCCATCGGTCCGCAGCGGCTTCGGGCCTGCATGCACCTCGATGTCGACGAGAGCGGCGTCCTCAAGGCGGCTGACGTTCTCGAAGAGGTCATGCGCGAACCCAACCGGGCGAGGGCGGTCCGGGCGGCAATCGAAGGGGCCTACGGCTGAGATCGCGAAATCGCCACAGTCGCCATCTCGCTCCGCGAAATGAGCGAGCGCCCAACGGCGCCTGTCGCCGAGGGATCGAGCCCGAGCGTCCGCGACGACATCGTGGTCTCCTCAGAAAGACTCTTCCGTTTGAAGGGGCTGTAACGGCTGGACCGTTGCGGCCAACGGGGAATCGGAGGGAGCGGCGAGACCCCTGCATTCCGGCTCAGACATGTGTCCTGTCCGTCGATGGATGGACGACATTCCCTGTGGGAACGATACGATGCGGAACGTCCTCCGCCTCGCACGTTCCCCGCCCCGAATTTCACCTTCCGTCATGGCCGAGAAACTCCAGGGAATCTTCACGCCGAATCTTGTCCCCTACGACACCCAGGGGGACATCAACGAGGCGGAGTTCCGCCGCTACATCGACTGGTTGATCGCGAAGGGGGTCCACGGCCTCTACCCCAACGGCTCGACGGGGGAATTCACCCGGTTTACGCCGGAAGAACGGCGGCGGATTCTGGCGATCGTCGCCGACCAGGTCCGGGGCCGGGTTCCCGTCCTCGCCGGGGCCGCGGAGGCGAACGTCAAGGAGACGCTCCGGGCCTGCGAATACGCCCATTCGCTCGGGATCCGGGCCGTCGCGATCGTCTCGCCGTTCTACTACAAGCTGAGCCCGTCGTCGGTTTACGCCTACTTCAAGGAGATCGGGCGGAATACGCCGATCGACGTGACGCTCTACAACATTCCGATGTTTGCGAGCCCGATCGACGTCCCGACGGTGCAGCGGCTCAGCGAAGAGTGCGAGCGGATCGTGGGGATCAAGGATTCCTCCGGGGAGCTGCCGCACATGATCCGGATGATCAAGGCGGTCCGGCCGAACCGCCCCGATTTCTGCTTCCTGACCGGGTGGGATGCCGCACTGATGCCGATGCTCCTCGTCGGCTGCGACGGCGGGACGAATGCCTCGAGCGGGGTCGTCCCGGAGCTGACGCGTCGGCTGTACGACCTGACGATGGCCCGTCGGATCGACGAGGCCCGCGAGCTGCAGTACGACCTCGTGACGCTCTTCGACACGATGATCTACCAGGCGGAATTCCCCGAAGGATTCCGGACTGCGGTCAACCTGCGGGGTTTCACTATGGGGCACGGACGGCAGCCGCTGTCCGACCAGCAGCAGACCGACCTCTCCACCCTCAGCCGGACGCTCCAGTGCCTCCTCGCCTCGCAGGGCTTCACGGACGAGCCGGTCGGCGGCTGCCCGCTCCCTCCGGGAAGCCAGTCGACCGGGCAGGACATCAATGTCGTCGTCCAGACGGTCGTGGCGGAGCTCAAGCGCCGCGGCCTGATGTGAGGAGAGTCGTCGGCCATCGGTCCTCAACAGTCAGTCAGAGGCTGAGCTGAGGAACACGGCCGCAAGTGGTCCGGGCTGACGGGGACGTCGATTGCGATTTCGTGATCTTCGCCTTCCGTCTCGTTTTGCGTGGTCTGACTGTCTCTTTTGCCGTTGTCCTTCGGGATGCGAGCCCTGCGGCCTGTCGCATGCGCTGTCGACCGCGCTGTGCCAGGTGGCGTCGCGCCGCGAGTCGGAAAAATCGATCGATTCCCCTCCGTAGGGGGTGTTCGATCGGGCCGACGCTTCTAGCATGCCGTCGCTTCGAGGACTCTGGCGAGAGGAAATGGGACGGTGCACGACTACGACCTCATCATGACCCTCGCGGCCTGTCTCTCGGCCGCTCTCGTGGGG
>JAEYWB010000810.1 GCA_023429275.1 Planctomycetota bacterium | reverse complement strand
GCCTTCCGCGCGCCCGTGCGCCTGCGCGCATCGGAGCTTCGGATGCGATTCTCCGATATCATCGTGCCCGGGGAGACGACCTGGGGGGCCGGAACCGATGAACTCTACGGCGGTCGCCGGAAGCTCTCGCTGACGTTCGGATTGCCGCGCGGATCGTACGCCACGATCCTCGTCAAACGGCTGACGAGGGCCGAACCGGGGGACGCCGCCGAGCTGCAGGATGCGGACGACTCGCCGGAGCAGGAAGGAGAAAACCAGTGATCGATGACGGACTCATCTCGCCCCCACCTCGTCCTGCGGATGCGGAGTTCCGCACGGAGCGGCTGCTGCTTCGCCGGTGGCGTCCCGCGGACAAGGAGGCGTTCGCCGCGCTCAACGCTGATCCGGTCGTCATGGAGCACTTTCCGGCGACTCTCAGCAGGGAGGAGAGCGACCGGGTCGCCGACCGGATATCCGAGACGTTTCAGGACCGGGGCTTCGGCCTGTGGGGGGTTGAGGTTCCCGGGGAAGCGGAATTCATCGGCTTCGTCGGGCTTTCCGTCCCGCGGTACCACACGCACTTCACCCCCTGCGTCGAGATCGGCTGGCGGCTCGCCGCGGCCTGGTGGGGCCGGGGGTACGCGACCGAAGCGGCCCTCGGGGCGCTCCGCCAGGGTTTCGAGAAGGTCGGGCTCGCGGAGATCGTCTCTTTCACCGCCGTCATCAACACCCGCTCCCGGCGGGTCATGGAGCGGATCGGCATGACCCGCTCGCCGGAAGAGGATTTCGATCACCCGATGGTCGCCGAGGGGCATCCGCTCCGCCGCCACGTCCTCTACCGCCTTTCCCGCCAGCAGTTCCTCGATCGAAAGCAGGTCGAGGGGCAATCCATGGCCCACGCGACACCCCCCTTGAGCCAGACAGGCCGTTGACCCCGGACGCCTTGCGTCCGTAGCATCAAACAGGCGGGAGAATCGTTTTTCCCTTCCGACTGTCGAAAGTGATACAATCCTCACAGGTTGCCGGATCGGATTGATTTGGCCCCGCCTCACGCGGATCACTCATCCGGTCGATGACCGAAAAGAGATAGAGTCGGCAGCGGGGTGTGTGCGCTTTGACGGCGCCATAGCCCGTGTGTTTTGTCCAGGTCGTGTCCCTTACCGGGGCTGTCCGAAATGAATGTGCTCGGCAAGGTCTTCGCGTTCTTCCTGGTGCCGGTTTCGGCGGCCTTCGCCCTCTATTTGACGGCGCGGCTGTTCGATACCCGCTCGCAGTACCTCAAGAAGTACGACGATCTCGTGCAGCAGCGCGAGAAGAATGCCGGGCAGCTCGCCAGCCTCGAGCGGGAAGTGACGCGGCTCGACCGCGAGATCGGGCTCGTTCAGAACAGCTGGGGGCAGGAGTTCGTCGCTCCCAACTCGACCGTCCAGCAGGGTCCGGAGCCGATGATCGATCTCGGCGTCGGGACGACGGGGGGCCTCGGAGCTCAGCCGCAGGGTGGTGCCAAGCCGTTTCCGACGCTTTACACGTTCGTTGTCGACGCGAACGGCAACTCGAAGTACCTCGGTGACTTCGAGATCATCGATCCCCGGGCGGACCGGACGGGAGCCAAGCTCGCCCATCCGCCGATCCCCGGCGAGACCGACAGCTGGCAGGCGGGAACGATGCGCGTCCGCGACATGATTCCTCCGGCTCATCGCGGTGAGACGTACAACCTGCGGACGCTGCAGATCGTGGAGGACCAGAAGCTCGAAACCGAGAAAGCTCTGATCGCCCTCAAGGATGTGGAGCTCGCCGAGTCGCAGAAGCTGCTCGATCGGCGGATGAAAGAGCTCACCGGCAACCCGGACGCCCCGGCTGAGGCGAGCGACGATGTGCGTGACGGCCTCGTCAAGACCCTCGAAAAGGAAGAAGCGGCCCGCGACGCGCTGCAGGTCGTCGTCGACCGTCTCCGCCGCGAGCTGAGCGACAAGTTCGCGTCGCTCGAAAGCGTCCTCGCCAAGAACGAAGAGATCGTGACGCAGATGGAGAAGGAACGGACCGTCGGGGGCGGAAGCCGGCCCGCATCCCAGCCGGTCACAACGCAGGTCCCGGCGGGCACGACGCGCTGATCCAGACCGAAGCGACGTCGCCCCCGGTCGGCTCATCCGCCGGCGCGCCGGCGTCCGGTTTTCAACGCAGCTCGACCTTTTCGGCTCGCCCGATCCGTGCCTCTCCCGGCGCGCCCGTCCCGGCAACACCGGTCGAAGGGCGAAGGGCGAAGGGCAACGTCCCACGGCGAGCGAATCGAGCGCGGACTGGCAGCGGCCTACTTTCCGACGTGCAGGAGCTGCAGGATCACCGGATCGACCAGGCTGCTCGCCACCCCCTTCGCCCGCGAGAAGTCCATGTGCCGGCTGTGGTGATGCGGGACGGAGATGATGTGCGCCCCCGCCTCGGCCGCGGCGTTGGTCCCCGCCTCGCTGTCTTCGAGCACGAGCATCTCGTGCGGCGCGACGCCGATCCGCTCGGCCGCCTTCTGGTAGATCTCGGGATGGGGCTTCCCGTGGGTCACATCCTCGGCCGTCAGCGTCATCTGGAACCGGTCCAGGAGGCCGAATCTCCCGAGCATCCGCTCGAGATACGCTCGGTCAGACGAGGTCGCGACCCCCTTCGGCAGCCCGGCGGCCTCGATCCGGTCGAGCAGAACAGGCAGCCCGGGCATGAGTCCGAGGTGATCATCCAGCAGCGAATCGAAGATCTGCCACGACTCGATCGCCAGGGCCTCGATCGTCTCTTCCAGGGCCATGAACTCCTTCATGGCGAGGAACGATTCGTTCGCCCGGCGCCCCATCATCAGATTGAACAGCTCCTGCGTCGCCACCTTGTTCCGGCGGCGGAGCAGCTCGTGCCCGGTGAGGTGGAAGACATCCTCCGTGTTGAGCATCAGGCCGTCGAGGTCGAAGACGACGGCGCGAATCCTGGACTCTGACACAACGTTCCTCCGGCGACTGCGGCGATTCGCCCCCGGCGGGACCATCCCCCCGGAGCAGCGTCACGCGCGGCCGCGACGATTTGAACACCACTCCTACTCCCCGGCGGCGGCCGCTTCCTTCTGGATCTTCTCGATCTCCTCCTTCGGCAGCTCCCGGACCTTCAGGTCCTTGATCGCTCCAAGGGTCCGGAAGGTGCAGATTCCGAACGGCCGGCAGGCGTCGACCTCGATCCGGATCGAGATCTTCATCCCCGTCGTGTCGACGTTCACCATCCGCTGATCGTCGATCCAGGCGACAATCCGGCCGTCGAGAACGACGAGCCTGATGGCGTACCACTTCTTCTTGTCGAACTGGTAATAGGTGGTCGTCTCGTTCTCCGACGCGTCGTAACCGTTGAGGCTCGAGAGGCCGACCAGGCCCCCTCCCCAGCCACCGAGGACGAGGGAGCAGGGACTCTCCTTGACCGGGAAGGTCAGCGCACAGAAGAAGTCGTCCCCGTCGACCCGCTGCCCCTGCAGCCGGACTTCGTAATTGATCTTCGGGAGCTCCGGGCCATCCCAGGTGATCCCCGTGAGAGGCTCTCCCTGGCCGATCAGGATCTGTCCCCCCTCGACCTTCACGCTTCCGGCCCCGCCGAACTCGGATTCCTTCCAGTTCTTGAGGGTCTTGCTGTCGAATAGCGGCCGCCACTTCACCTCGGAACCGCCGGCGGGAGGCTTGGCCGCAGGGTCCTTCTTCGGCTCGTCGGCCATCAACGGCCCGATCGGCGAACCGCTCGCTGACAGGGCGACCACAGCGAGGGAGGCGAGGAGATCACGTCGGCTCAGCGAGCCGGCAGCATGGGGCAGGGGGGGAATCATTCCTATCTCTCCGGGGGCCGTGGAATCAAATCATTCTGATGCCAGGCCTCTCCCCTGGGTAGCTTGCGCACGGAGATTTCCATGACGGTCTCCTTGGACCTCCCCGGTTCGGTCGCCCTGACCGCGTGCCTGCGGTATTGTGTCCGGGCGGCGAGTCTCTTCGTCGCCACCTCCCCCCGTTGCCGCAGAGTCGACCTGACGATGTTTTCCGCCGCTCTGTGCCGTTCCATTCGTCTCTCCCGGCTCTCGCTCTGTCGAGGGGTTGTTGGTCTCGCTCTCCTGCTCGCTCCGACGGCGGAACTGCTCGCCCAGGCCCCCGCGCCACCGGCCCCCGCGCCGGGTGCGGCTCCCGCGCCGGGTGCGGCTCCCGCCCCCGCCCCGGTCGCGACCCGGCCGCTGTTTATGGAATGGGTCATCGTGGCCGCGATGGTCGGGCTGTCCCTGTTCGTCGTCTGCAAGTCCAGTCGGCGTAACTAGTGAGCCTTTCGAGCGTTGATGACCGGCAGATCGTCGTGACGGGCGCCGGCCTCTGGACTCCCCTGGCGGACCGCTGCGAAGCCTCGTGGAGCGGAATCGTCTCCGGCGCGAGGAGCGCCCGCTGGCTCGACGACTCCGACGGGGGCTTTGCGGAGACGACTCCGAAAGGGAATCCGCCGCTCCGGTGGGCAGGCGCCCCGGCGGCCCGGCGCCCCGGGCGAAACGTCGCGGCAACGATGGCACTTGCGACGGTGAAGGAGTCTCTTGCCGTCGCCCGGTTCGACAGCACCGATTTCGCACGCCTCCGGATCGGGTGCGTCTTCGGGACCTCGAAAGGGTCGTTCGAGATCCTCCGCGACTCGCAGGCTCTCTCGAAGGCCGGGCTGGATGGCGGCGAAAACCCTGAGAGCCCCACGGTCTGGCGGTCTTGCCTGCCGTCGGGACCGCTCGAAGCGTTGATGCGAGCCTATCCCTCCATCGAACAGGCAAGTTGCCCGGTCGCCGCCTGCGCAACCGGGGCGATGGCGATCCTCCAGGGCGCGCGGTGGATCGCGGAGGGACGATGTGACGTGGTCATCGCGGGGAGCGTCGACTCGGCTCTCCAGCCGGCCCTGCTCGCTTCCTATCGAAAACTGGGAGTCCTGGCCCGCGTCGAAGCCGACCCGGCGACTGCCTGTCGGCCCTTCGATCGTGACCGGTCCGGATTCATCGTGGGTGAGGGAGGAGGCGCGGTCGTCCTTGAACGGCTTTCAACCGCCCGCTCCCGCGGCGCCGCTCCGCTGGCTCACTGGTGCGGCGGGATCAACCTGTGCGACTCCGCCGGTCTGCTTCGTGGGGACGGGACCGGGCAGACGCTGGCCGAGGCGATCGGCCGGCTTCTCAAGATGACGCGAACCTCTCCTCATGAGATTGACCTCGTCGGTCTCCATGGGACCGGCACGATCGAAAATGACCTCGCAGAAGGCCGCGGCGTCCGTGCCGCCCTCGGCGAATCGCTGCGGCCCGCCGCGTTCAGTCTCAAGGGAGCGATCGGGCACCTGCTCGGCGGAGCGGGAAGCGTCGAGACAATCGCCGGACTCCTCGCCCTGCGCGATCAGGTGGTCCCGCCGACCGTCAATCTCGCTTCTCCCGATCCCGACTGCCTTCCTCACTCCGTTTCGGCGGTCTCCCGGCGGCGTTCCCTGAAGAACTTCCTCAAACTCTCTCTCGGCTTCGGCGGGCACATCGTCGCACTGCAGTTCCGCCGATAGAGCATCACGCAACGGCTCCTGGATTCCTTCCGGAGGCTCTCCCGTCGACGAGCCTTCTGGCTTTCGTCAGACTGATCGTTCCACCGATCATCGGAACATTCCATGACGTTCGCACAAGCCTGCCTTCGCATCCTCTTCGTCGCCGCCGCTATCGGACTCCTCCCGGGAGGTCCGGGGGCCGACGCGCCAGCCGCTGAGCGCGGTTCCGGCTTCGTCCGTCGCGAGTTCACCGACGAGACCGGACGGTACGCCTATTCGCTCTACGTCCCTCCTGACTACACCCCCGATCGTGCCTGGCCAGTCGTCCTCTTTCTGCACGGCGCCGGCGAGCGCGGTGACGATGGCGACCTGCCGACGCGCGTCGGACTTGGAAGCGTGATCCGACAGTTGAAGACCCCCTTCCCCGCCATCGTGGTCTTCCCGCAGGCGCCGAACCGGGGACGGATCTTCACCGCCTGGTCTCCTGATCGGCCTGCCGGAAAGCGGGCGCTCGAGATTCTGAAGCAGGTGGAGAAGGAGTACCGGATCGACCCCGCCCGCAGGGTGCTGACCGGATGGTCGATGGGCGGGTTCGGGACCTGGCAGATTGCCACGGCGCATCCCGGGATGTGGTCGGCGGTGCTGCCGCTCGCCGGGGGCGGGGGGG
>JAEYWB010000856.1 GCA_023429275.1 Planctomycetota bacterium | reverse complement strand
GAAATAGTCTGCCTGCGGAAACGCAGGTACGACTGAATGACAGGTTGCCAACGGCGAATTCTGGCGAAACCTCGTTGACACGCCTCCACATGACAGACACGAAGGCACCAAGAAGGAAGAAGAACTGGGAGCCAGGCGACAGCGAACGCTCGATCTGACCTCCCATCACTCTTTTCTTTCTTCTTGTGTCTTCGTGTCTTGGCGGTGAACCCTCCTGCCGATCCACGCCAGAAATCGGTCGCCCGTTCAGGACGGCGGCCCCCCCGCTCGGTACACTCAAAATCCCTTCGCAACATCTTTCGCCCGCTGCTCTCCGGACGATTCATGACGCCCCGCATCGAAATCCGTCACGTCACGAAGAAGTACCCCGGCGTCGTCGCTCTCGATGGCGTGTCGTTCGACGTCCGCCCCGGCGAGTTCCACGCCATCTGCGGCGAGAACGGGGCGGGGAAAAGCACCCTGATGAAGATCCTCTCCGGAGTCATCACCGACTACGGCGGGGAGATCCTCTCGAAAGGGGAGACGGTTCGCTTCCAGGGGACGCGGGACGCCGAAGCGGCGGGAATCAGCATCATTCACCAAGAGCTCAACCTGGTGGAGCAGCTCAGCGCGGCGGCCAACATCTTCCTCGGGCGGGAGAAGCGGACGGCGCTCGGGTTCCTCGACGACCGGACGATGGAAGCGGAGGCCCGGACGCTGTTCGAGCAGCTCGACTGCGAGATCCAGCCCGGCCAGCTCGTCTCGGAGCTGCGGGTCGGCGACCAGCAGCTCGTCGAGATCGCCAAGGCCCTCTCGATGAAGGCCGAAGTCGTCATCATGGACGAACCGACGAGTGCCCTGACCGAGTCCGAGGTCGAACGGCTCTTCCGCGTGATCGAGAAGCTCCGCAAGCAGGGGGTCACCATCCTCTACATCTCTCACAAGATGGAGGAGGTGTTTCGACTCTCGGAGCGGATCACGATCATCCGCGACGGAAAGCTCGTGAAGACGGTCGACCGCTCGGCCGTGACCCCCAACGACATCTGCCGCCTCATGGTGGGACGGGAGATCGACAACCTGGACCTCACCGCCGGCCGCAAGGCGGGAAACGTCGTCCTGGAAGTCCGCAATCTCTCCCTCCCCTGGCCGGGACACGCACGGAAGTGGCGGTTGGAGAAAGTCGGCTTCACCTTGAGGGGCGGGGAAGTCCTGGGGATCGCCGGCCTGATGGGAGCGGGGCGGACGGAACTCCTCGAGTGCCTGTTCGGGGCGAGTCCTCAGCCGCCGCAGGGAGAGATCCTTCTCAAGGGGAAGCCGGTCAGCTTCTCGCACCCCGCCGAAGCCAAGCGGGCCGGGATCGCGATGGTGACGGAAGACCGCAAGCGGCTGGGACTGTTCGCGAAGATGACGGTCCGCGAGAACATTTCGATCTGCACGCTGAAGGACGCCGTCTCGGCGGGATTCGTCTCGGGGTCGAAGGAGCATTCGATCGCCCGGGAGTCGATCGAACGTCTCGGAGTCAAAACCGCCGGCCCCGAGGCGGCGATCACCGGACTGAGCGGCGGCAACCAGCAGAAGTGCATCATCGCCCGCTGGCTCCGGACGAACCCGAGCGTCCTGCTGCTCGACGACCCGACCCGGGGAGTCGACGTCGGAGCGAAGGCGGAGCTCTACCGGACCATCGACGCCCTCAGCCGGCAGGGGATGGCGATCATCGTCACATCGAGCGAACTGCCGGAGCTCCTGACCCTCTGCGACCGGATCCTCGTCCTGGCCGAAGGCCGCCTCACCGGCGAGCTGTCGCGCAGCGAGTTCAGCGAGCACCGGATCATGGAGCTCGCGACGATGCAGCGTGAGGCGCTCGTGGCGTCGTGAAGGCTCGATCCGAAGATTGCCTCCAGCGGAATCGCATCGAACCAGCCGGAACGCGAAAGCCTCCGGGGCGACCTCGCACACCCGCGGACTCGGAGGAACGACGCCGGTTCACCCCGTTTCTGCGGTGGACCAGTCGATGCTCGAAAACTCCTGTAGCAGGCCCGTCTGCGTCAGGTCGAACTGGAGAGGCGTGACGGTCGCAAAGCCCTCCGTCAGCTCCTTGACGTCTGTTCCATCGTCGAGGTTGTGGTTGCGGAGGGGATCGATGCCGCTCCAGTAGTAGGGCCTTCCCCGCGGATCGAGGCGTTTCTCGACCGTGTCGCTGTGCCGCCGGACCCCCATGGAACAGAGCTTGACTCCCTTCGGGCCCGTCGGGGTCGTGTTGGGGAGGTTGATGTTCCAGAGCATCCCCTGCCGGTTCGCCGCTTTCAGGATTGTCTGGACCAGACGGACAATCCGGCGGGCGGCCGCCTGGTAGTCCGGCGGAGTCCCCTGCGCGAGCGAGACCGCAAACGAGTTGATCCCGTAGAACGCCCCTTCGATCGCCGCCGCAACCGTCCCGGAGTAGAGGACGTTGATGCCGACGTTCGCTCCCGAGTTGATGCCGCTCACGATCAGGTCGGGACGCTTCGGGCAGAACTCGAGGACCCCCATCTTGGTGCAGTCGGCGGGGCTGCCGTCGACTCCCCAGCCGTAAGGCCCGGTCTCGTCCCGGATCTCCTTGGCAAGGATCGGGTGGAGATAGGTGATCCCGTGTCCGACGCCGCTCTGCTCGGCCAGGGGGGCGACGACCGTGACATCGCCCATTTCACGAAGGGCGTCCCGCATGGCCCGGAGGCCGGGGGCGTAGATGCCGTCGTCGTTGACGAGGAGGATTTGCATGCGAGGAAGGGGACAGGTCGGAGGGAACAGGGAACAGGGAACAGGGAGGTCGCGAGCGGTGAGGGGATGAGTTACGACTGCGCGGTGAGGATCTCGATGACCCGCTCGCGAACCGCTTTCGCGTCAGCCCCCTTGAGCGACTTCATCACCTTGCCGATCACGGCGCCGAGGGCCTGCTGCTTGCCAGCTCGAAAATCTTCGACAGCCTTCGCACTCTCGGCGAGGGCCGCCTGGATGGCTGCATCCATCGCGCCGGTGTCGCGGACGATCTTGAGTCCCCGCTCCGAGATCAACGCGTTAATCCGCTCGACCGTTGGCGTCTGATCCTCGTCCGCTTCGGCCAGGAGCGAAGCGAAGACCTCACGGCCGCTCTTGACCGAGATCTCGCCCGCGACAATCTGCTTCAGGAGAGCGCCGAGGACCGGTGCGGCGATCGGGAACTCGCCGATCGACCATCTCCGGTCGTTCATCTCCCGGAGGACGTCCTGGCTCACCCAGTTCGCGGCCTGCTTGCTGTCGCCGCACTCCTTCGCGACCGCTTCGAAATAACTGGCGAGCTCTTCCCCCTGGTTGATCAGAACAGACGCATCGTAGGCCGAGAGGCCGTGCTCGGACTGGAACCGCTTGCGGCGGGCCGCGGGCGGCTCGCGCAGCGAAGCGCGGATCTGCGCGATCTGCTCTGCCGTCACGAGAACGGGGACGAGATCGGGATCGGGGAAGTAGCGGTAGTCGGCGGCCTCTTCCTTCTCACGCTGCGAGAACGTGATTCCGCGCTCCTGGTCCCAGCCGCGGGTCTGCTTGAAGACGCCGGGATCGCCGAGCTTCCGGCCGGTCTTCTGGTATTCAGAAAGCTGCCGGGCCGCCTCGACCTCGATCGCCGCTTCGACGCCGCGGAAGGAGTTGAGGTTCTTGATCTCGACGATCGGCGTCGCGACCCTGGCCTTCCCCGGCTCCTCGATCCAGAGGTTGACGTTCGCGTCACACCGCAGGCTCCCCTCCTGCATGTTGCAGTCGGAGACGCCGAGGAACGTCAGGAGAAGGTGCATCTCCTCGAGGAACGACTTTGCCTCCGCGGCGGACCGCATGTCAGGCTGGCTGACGATTTCGAGAAGCGGAGTCCCGGCCCGGTTCAGGTCGACCCGGCTGTCGGCCCCGCGGCCGGTCTCGTCGTGGATGTTCTTGCCCGCGTCTTCTTCCAGGTGAGCCCGCAGGATGCGAACTCGCCGCGTTTCCCCTTCGGCCGTCGTCGCTTCGAGCCAGCCGTCGTGACTGAACGGCAGGTCGTACTGGCTGATCTGGTAGCCCTTCGGCAGGTCCGGATAGTAGTACTGCTTGCGGTCCCACTTGGTGAACCGGGCAATCTCGCAGTTGAGGGCGAGGGCGGTCGTCAGGGCGAGCCGGAAGGCCTCTTCGTTGAGGACCGGCAGCGAACCGGGGAGACCGAGGCAAACCGGGCAGGTCTGGGTGTTCGGCTGGTCGGGATTGAAGCGGTTTGCGCAGCCGCAGAAGATTTTCGAGCGGGTCAGGAGCTGAACGTGGACTTCAAGGCCGATGACGGTGGTGACGTTCATGGAACCGTAGCGCGAATGGAAACTCCAAAGGCCGCACTCCGCGCGGAGTCGGGGGCGCGAGGGGGCCGATCGGCAGGGAAACCAAGGAATGTCGCGGGAGCGGGCCGGGAGTTCAATCGAGAGGGCGTGGAGCGTTCCGGGTTGATCGTCGAGCGAAGGAGCCCTTGACGCTCATCGCTCAACCCGGAACGCTCACCCCTTCCCGCGTCGCTAAATCTCTTCCAGCCGGCGGGCCCGCTCGGCCACCTGCGTCCCGTAGGTCGCAACCAGCCACGGCTCCGGCTCTTCGCGCGGGCCGATGAACGCCATTTCCCAGGTGCCGATGTCGATCGGCTTCCCCTGGTGAAGGATCAGGCCGAGATGCCGTTCTTCGTCCCAGGCGGTGGCGAAGCAGAACCCGAGGGCCGCTTCCCCGTCGCTGGACCGGTCCCGGACGACGAGCCCCTGGAAGTTGATGAGATCGGCCAGGTCGTTGATGTCGTCGATCACGGGGGAGTCGGGAATCCCCGGGTGGACCTTCTCCATATAGTAGCGCCGGACGATCTCCAGCACGGAATCGCTGATCGGCTCCTCGGCCGCGAGGAAATTCTTGAGCGCCAGGGTCTGGTCGGCGTGAGGGCCCTCTTCCCCGGCCTGGATGTCGATGCGGTAGATTCCGAACGCCTGGAGTTCCTCCTCCGTGACGTCCCCTTCCAGGTCGTGATCGTGGTCATGACCGCAGTCGTGGTCATGTGAGTGATCGTGCGAGTGGTCGTGATCGTGCCCGCAGTCGTGCGAGTGATCATGACTGTGGTCGTGGGAGTGGTCGTGGCCGCCATCCCCCTCCGCATCGTCCCCTTCTTCCTCATCTTCCCAGTGGAGATAGG
>JAEYWB010000847.1 GCA_023429275.1 Planctomycetota bacterium | reverse complement strand
GTCTTGACGCGACCGGTGCGGGTATCGCCGACCGCCAGCGTCTGCATGAGCTCCTTGGAGGCGACTTCGCGCTCTTCCATCAGGAGCTGCCGGCGGCTCACGACGAGCCGGCGGCGGGCCGGATTGACCTCGGTCACCTTGGCCGTGAGCTTCTGGCCGACAAACGTTTCCAGGTTGGCCACGTAGCCGAGATCGGCCTGGCTGGCGGGGAGGAAGCCACGCAGGCTGCCGACCGTGATATCGAGGCCCCCCTTGTTGACCTTCGTCACCATGCACTCGACGACCTGGCCGGGGGAGACGGAATCCCAGTCCCCCGAGACCCGCGAGGCCGATCGCGGAAGGTTGCACTGGATGAGACCCGCCTCCTCATCGATCTTGAAGACGATGAGGTCGACCTTGTCGCCCACCTGGGGGGGCTTCTTCGGGTTGAACTGGCGGAGCGAGGCGACGGCCGAGAGCCGGTGGCCAATGTTCACGAAGACGTCGTCGCCGCGTGTCGCCTCGATGATGCCGGAGACACGGGACTTCTCGGCGAGCTCACCCCCTGCCTCGGGAGGAGTCTCCCCGGGAGCGACGTTCGGGGTCGGAAGCGATGCCCCGCCCATGGCGGCGGCGATTTCGGACTCGAGATTCGTGTCGAGATCTTCGCTCGGAGGAAGATCGATCTTGTTCCGCGGAGGAGGGGGAGCGTCGATCTTCTTTTCGGTCGCTGCGACGCGAGCCGCTTCCGCTTCGGCCTGCTGATCGACATCCGGCTGACCTCCGCCGAGCGACGGGATCGCCTTCAGCTGGGCGGGATCGACCGTCGGGCTCAACCGGACGCGGGGCTTATCGGCCTCGGCCGTTTCCCCGGCGGGAGCCGCAGCTGCTGCGGCGTTGTCGGGCGTCTGGCTGACAGTCTCCCCATGACCCGCACCATTCTGAGCAGCGGAGGCAGGCTCGGTCGGAGCCTCCTGAGCAGCGGGAACCGGTACCTGTGCCGACGTTTCGTCCGACTGCCCCTGAACGGGGACGTTCTCTGTACTCATCCAAACACCCGTATCCGCGACGCTCGACAGATCCACATGACAACGTGATAGGTTCGTCCGGACGGGCCGGCCGAATTGCGGCGGATTGTAGCAGTCCCAACTCCGCGGCGGGAATCGTGCAAGGCAAATTGAGCCCCTGACTTTCGGGGCGGCAGCCTTGACGCGACCTTCACATTCCGCGGAAGAATGTCGATTCCGTTCCCGAAGCGCCTCGACCCGACCACATATGACCCCTCGTCGCAACCTCAGCCGCCGCCGCTTCCATCAGACCACGCTCGGGGCATTCGGAGGGCTGGGGCTCATCAGCTCAAAGCCGGCTGCGGCGCAGGCGCCGGCCGTCACGACGCCTGAATCACGCCGTCCGCAGATCCTTAACGGCGTCGCGAGCGGAGACGTCACCGCGGCGAGCGCCGTGCTCTGGAGCCGGACGACGCGGCCCGCACGGATGCTTGTCGAGATCTCGGCCACCGAGGACTTTCGCCGCGTCCGCCGGGTCGCCGGGCCGGATGTCCTCGAGAACCGCGACTTCACGGCCAAGCTCGACCTCCACGGTCTCCCGCCGGGAGAAGACGTGTTCTATCGCATCCGGTTTCAGGACCTCGAGGATCGCCGCGTCCTGAGCGAGCCGGCCGTGGGGCACCTGCGGACGGCGCCGCTCGTCCCGAAGAACATCCGTTTTGCCTGGTCGGCCGATACCTGCGGCCAGGGGTTTGGGATCGACGTGAAGCGGGGCGGGATGCGGACGTACCGGACGATGCTCGGAATGCGCCCCGACTTCCTTGTCCACAGCGGCGACACGATCTACGCCGACAACCCTATTCCCGAAAGCATCACGCTCGAGGACGGTTCGCTCTGGACGAACCTCACGACCCCCGAGACGAGCAAGGTCGCGGAAACGCTCGACGAGTTCCGCGCGAACTTTCGGTACAACACGCTCGACGAGCACTACAGAGCTTTTCATGCGCAGGTGCCGATCTTCGCGCAGTGGGACGACCATGAGACGGCCAACAACTGGTATCCGGGAGAGATGCTCGACTCGGACGACCGATTTCGAGTGAAGAGCGTCAACCTCCTCGCCGCCCGCGCCCGGACCGCCTTCTTCGAATACCTGCCGATTCGCGAGAGCGTCTCGGCGCCGGGCCGGATCTACCGCAAGTTGTCTTACGGACCGCAGCTCGACTTGTTCTTCATCGATATGAGGAGCTACCGCGGACCGAATGCGGCCAATCGCGCCGGCGGGGAAGGGGACCCGAGCCTTCTCGGCTCCGCACAGATCCGGTGGCTGAAGCGGGCCCTCAAGGGAAGCCATGCGACCTGGAAGGTGATCTGCAGCGACATGCCGCTGGGGCTGATCATCGGAGACGGCCCGGGGGCGTTCGAAGGTGTCGCGAACGGCAACGGCCCCCCGGTCGGACGCGAACTCGAAATCGCCGGGTTGCTGCGGTTCCTGCGTGACGAAAAGGTCCGCAACGTCCTCTGGATCTGCGCGGACGTCCACCACGCCGCCTCGATCCACTACAGCCCCGACCGCGCGGTCTTTCAGGATTTCGACCCGTTCTGGGAGTTCGTAAGCGGGCCGATTCATGCAGGGACGTTCGGGCCGAACGGTCTCGACAACACGTTCGGTCCGGAGGCCAGGTTCCTCAGCATCCCGAAGGATATGAAACCGAACCGCCCTCCGTCGGAAGGTCTTCAGTTCTTCGGCTTGATCGATATCGAGGGGGCGACGGGAAAGCTCACGGTCGCCCACTACAACGTCGCCGGTGAGAAACTCTGGACGCTGACGCTCGACCCGGCCGGATGACGGAGGAACTGGGCCGGAGGCCGGGCCTCGGCTTTCCGTCGGCTGATCGGCGGCAGGAGTGCCGCTCGACTACTTGATCCCCGGAAGCAGCTCCGTCGGCTTTGTCTCGCCCGCCGGGGCCGCGGCCTGCGGCTTGATGTAGCTGATGAACTCGGCGGTCTCGTCCTTTTCGTCGACCTTCGATGGAATGGTCATCGAGAACTGCTCGGGAGACACCGGCGTATCGAACTGGACGTCCAGGAACTCGATCGCCAGGACGGGGCGGAGAGCCTTCTCGCCTTCTCCGACGCGGCGGAGATAGACGATCCGGGCCGGGAAGAGCGTCGCCGGGTCGAGATAGACCGCGGCTCTCTCCGGAACGACCTGCTTCAGGCCCGCTCCGCCCGCTCCGAACGTTGCGGTGATCTTGTCGAGGTGCTCTCCGTTCCAGCGGCCTTCCACCACCGTGAACGTGCCGCTCTTCGTCTTGGATTCCCGCACGGTGTCGAACACCATGCAGCGGCGAAGGGACGCAATCGTCGCGGGAAGCCCGCCAATGCCCGTATCCGCCAGGAGGTCGGCGATCGGACGGGAACCTTCCTGAATCGCCTTTGCCACCTGCTGGACGTCGCACCGGGAGTATTTCGGTTCGGAGACCGGCAGCTTTCCGAGGACGATGCTCGATTCCGCATTGCTCGCCTCTCCGTCCCCAGAGGGCTTCTCACCCGGCTCGTCGAGCTTGAGCACTTCCTTCTTCGTATGGACGACGTTGCCGTCGCAGACTTCGGTGAGCACGCCGGTCGTCTTGCCGACCCGGACCCGGTACTCGACCCGGAGCGTGGGAAAGGCCCCGGAGAGGTAGGTTCCCTCGGACGTCGTCCGCCGGTCCCCCAGGAAGACGGTCTCCCGGAGCTTTGCCCGGATGCTGGCCCGCTCCATCAGCCGTTTGTAGGTGTCCCGCATCAGCTCGACCCCCTTGGGGTCTTCCTCGGTCGCCGCGGTGGCCCCCTTTCCGGCCGGACCGCTCCCCTCGCCTTGGCTTTTGGAGGGGGGGAGGTCTGACTTGGGCTGAGCCTGAGAATCGACTTCCTGGGCTCCCACGCGGTTCCGGACCGTCGTCCCCACGATGACGACGAGCGCCGTCACCAGGAGGGCGGCGGAAACGGCCGGTGTGAAGCTGCGAAAGGTTTGCATGTTGGCGCGAAAGTGGCGGATTTGCCGAAGAAACCGAACGAGCCGGTCCGAAAACAACTGATGACTGCGAGCCTCCACGGCCAGGGGTCCCGGATTCGGGATCCGGCACCGTGTCGTCGGACACCCCGTTGTCGGGGGCCGGACATCGGGTGCGGCCGGAGGAATCCGCGATTGTAGCGGCGGGGCTCTCCCAGGGTCGACCGCAGTTTGAGGCGTCTCGACGGGACCAGGAACCGAAAAGGGATTGCGATGAAACTCTACTACTTGGCACTAGGGACCCTGGTGATCGTGTGCGTCGGATGCGCCCACGACATGGGGACGGGCGGTATCGCTCACAAGGACACGTATCACGCGCCGCCCGCCGCAATGCTGGCACATCCGGGCCCGATGGTCGGCGGACCTGGCCCAGGGGTGATGTCGATTCCCCCGGGAGCGATGCCCAACCTGATGGGAGCTCCGGGCTGCCCGCCGGGCGGGTTCTGCCCCCCTTCGCAGGTCGGCGCCCGTTCGACCCAGGTCAAGTTCATCGGTCCCGAAGGGGCTCACATCGGGTGGCAGATCGGCCCGGCGTTCGCCGAGAGCCAGATCGTCGCCCCTGGACGCTACAACTTCCTGCAGGGGGCGACGTACCGCCTCAAGCTGGCGAGCGTCCCGGGCCGGGAAGGGCTGGTCCTCTACCCCTCGCTGCACGTCTACCCGGAACACCCGACGACGGCCGCCTATCTCTCTCACAACGCGATTCCCGTCCGCATCACGGATGAGGACCTCGACCAGATCGAGACGAACAACTTCGTCACGAAGGTCATCTACCTGCCGGATTCGAAGTACCAGGAGCTGGCGATCGCCGGTGTGGAAGAGCTTGTCTCGACCCGTCTCGGCCCCGGCCAGGACCCGATCTCCGAGGCGGACCGCCGCGGAACGATCATGGCTGTGATCCGGATCGGTAACATGGACCTCGAAATGCCGGGCGCCCCGGGCGCTCTCGGCCAGGCTGGCGAGAAGGGTGAGTACGACCTCGTCGACGGCGAGCTCGGCCAGTTCCAGCCGCCGGTTCCGATCGGCGACTACCGGTCGTTCGGGGGCGGCGTCCCCGGCGACATGATGATGGGCGGACCGGCCGGTCCCGGCTGTCCTCCGTACAACCCGATCGCCGGAGTCGGCGGAGTCCCGATGTATGGCATGCCTTACACCGGCACCCCGATCGGTCTTCCCGGCCCGACGCACCTTCCGCTCGGCCGTCCGGCTGGTCTGCGGAGCCACACGGTCCGCAACCAGACCCACTTCGACATCGGCGAGCCGGTCAAGGATATGCTGATCGATGTCCGGCATGATCCGGGCATCCGTCTGCCGCACCCGGTCAACCACATCCAGTACCGCGAGACCCATCCGAACTACCGTCAGGATGAACTCTCGCAGCCTGGTCCTGGTGCCGGCCCGTACGGCCCGCAGTAAGCC
>JAEYWB010000839.1 GCA_023429275.1 Planctomycetota bacterium | reverse complement strand
CCGGGGGAATGGCTCCCGATAGGGTTTTCCCGCCCGGTACAGTTCGAGACGAGCCTGGTACTCGGCAAGCGGCACGGGATGCGCCGGACGGGCGGAGAGGATCTCGACCACCTTGGCCTGGATCTCCGCCGCCTTCGCAAAATGGCCGGCGTCGGCCTGCGCGGCCGCCAGCGTGTCGAGGAACTCCGGGGCCCGGAACTCCGTCAGCTCGCAGGCGATCAGGGCGTACCGGAGGGCCTCCTGCGGGCTGCGGGCTCGATCATCCGGAAGAGTCGCCCGCCGCCAGGCGATCCCGTTGGCCGACATCGGATCACGCGGCACAAGAGCCTGGGCCTCGCGAAGGTCAGCGAAGCCCGCGTCGTAGTCGCCGCGAGCGATCGTCAGGTATCCCCGATCCTCGAGCCCGGCGACCCGGTCCTGCGCCATGACCGCCTCGACATCCGCCAGGCCGTTCTCGAACTCTCCCAGATCGCGCCACGCCCCGGCGCGGCCCCGAAGGGCGTGAAGGTTTCCCGGCTCCAGGCGGAGCGACTCCGCAAAATCGTCGAGCGCTCCCCTGGCGTCGCCCGCGTCGCGCCGGGAGTAGCCGCGATTGGCGTAGATCGTCGAATCATCCGGAGCATGGGTGATCGCCTGCGTATAATCCGCGATCGCCTTGTCGAACTGACGCATCGAATAACGAACAATCCCCCGGCGGTTCAGGGTGTAGGCATCCTGCGGCCGTCGGCGAAGAGCCGCATCGGCGTCGGAGAGCGTCCCCGCGAGGTCCCCCCTCTGGTAGCGTAGTTCCGCTCGATGGTGGTAATAGTCGGGCTGCTCGGGATCGAGCTCGATCGCGCGATCGAGGTCCGCGAGACTCTCATTCGGTTTCTTTAACTGAAGCAATGCCCGCGAACGGTTGAAGTACGCGACGTGTTCCCGCGGCTTCTGTTCGATCGCCGCCGTAAAGTCTCGCGCGGCGTCCTCGAACCGGCCGCGACTCAGGTAGCAGACCCCTCGGCAGTTGAGCGTGTCGACGTCGGAGCCGAACTGGAGTGAGGCGGTGTAATCCGCAATCGCCCGCTCCATGTTTCCCAGCCGCTGCCATGCGACCCCTCGGGAGCGAATGATCGCGGGATCGTCAGGCTTCAGCCGCATCCCTTCCGAGTAATCGTCGAGGGCTCCGCGGATATCCCCCGTCTGCTCACGGTAGCGTCCCCGCTGCACATATCCTTCCGGATTGTCGGGCTCGATTCCGATCGCCGCCGTGAACTCCCGTGAAGCGGTCGCGCGATCGCCTGCCTCCCAGGCCGCCCGGGCTCGTTCCAGGGTCCCTTCGAAGGTCCCGCCGGCCCGCTTCTGCCGCAGGAACTTGACCAGCCAGACGATCCCCGCCGCCGCGATCACACCGAGAGCGATCGCGATCTTGACCATCTGGCTCCACTGCCTGGCGTCTTGCAAGAGGGGCATCTCATCGAACCGAAAGGGATCGCCGTGCCTCGGGAGGCGTCGTCGGCCGAACCGGTGAAAAAGAAGGCGGAGGCGATCGCGCACGATCGCACTCCGCCGGGTTCACGACAAACAGAATCCGCAGTCTGCGAGAAACTACGCCTTGACCGGGACGACATCGACCTGGTGCGGCTTGACCGGCAACGTCTGACGGACCGCCTCGTCGAGCTTGCCAAGTTCTTCGTAGCGCTGCTTGAGGGCCGCCTGCTTCTTCTCTTCGATCTGGGCGGGAGTCAGGTTGAGCCCCAGCCATTCGGGGATCTGAACGCCCGCCAGGTGGATTCCCCGGAAGATGCGGTCATGGTGAAACCGGTTCTTCGCCTCGATGGCGGCCACAATCGCCTTGACCTGCTCCGCAACCGGACCGGCCTTGAGCGCCGGCGCCGCGAGGTTCACCCCCTTGGCGAGTTCCTCCGCGGTGTACTCGGCGACCTTCGTCCCTCCGAGTTTCACTTCGTACTTCCCGGCCTTGAGCCCCGTCACCTTGAGCGAGTACTGGTTGAGCTCCTCGAGGAGCGGGGCATGCGGCAGGATCGGCGTCGCCTGCTCGGGGAAGAACGGCAGCCCCTGGTCGAGCCGCTGGAACGTCACTCCGCCCTCCTTCGACGCGACCCCCGAGACGGTCGCGTTCTTCCCTTCTCCCTTCGCCGCCGCGGCGTCGATCTCGACCGCCGAGACGAGCGCCGGGAAGCTCAGTCCCTTGAGGATCGAGGCCGCCATCAGGGCCTGCCCCGGCGGACCGGGATGGACCGCGTCCCCCCCGGTGATCCGGTTGTAGGTCGGACCCGCCTGGCGGGCCTTGTCGAGCACGGCGAGATACGGGTGGAACTGGTCGACAAACAGGCCGCCGTTCTTGTCGGCGATCCCCTTCACCCCTTCGGAGTACTTTTCGAGGGTCTTGTTGTAGCCGGTCAGCGCCGTCTGGCCGGGCTCGCCGCCGTCGAGCGGCTGCGGGCTGCACCAGGCGACGCGGATGTTCGCCTTCCTGGCCTGGGCGGCCATCCCCTGGAGGCCGCCGGTGTAGATCTTGAAGCCGTTCTCTTCGAAGTCCCGGTAGTTGCCGTCGTTCATGCCGAAGTCGACCGTCATCGCGGTCAGCTTGAAGAAGGCGACGTCGCGGGCAAAGCGGCCGTTCCCCCCGGTCGAGCGGTCGCCACCGATGCCGGTGTTGCGGAACGTCAGCTTCCATCCGGGGAAGCGGGTCGTCGTCCACATCTCGACGTAATTGCTGTAGAGGTGCTGCTCGGTGATGCTGTCACCGATCATCACGATGGTGTCGCCATCCTTGAAGAAGAACTCTTCGGCGGTGGCGGTGAGAGACGTCACCAGAGCGGCGACGGCAACGATCCAGGAAGTCCAGCGCATTCGAGGCTTTCGTTGGAAGGAAGGAGTGCGTCGCGGAGAGCCCAGCCTCCCGCGACGATCGGTATCTGAACCGAAAGAAACCGGTTGCGGAAGCGCGCCGGGCCATCGCAGGCGGCGTATCACGTATAAACGGAACCGGCACAGTCCGCCGCGCCGGCACTTTCGCCGCGGACTCCCGGCCGCCCCCTCCCCGGACCGGGGAGCCACTGGACCCCTGATTGCGGCGACGGCTACGATTCCTCTCCCGCGGATCGTCTTGCGCCGCGGCTCCTCCTTCGCCTGCCGCACCGATGCCCCGCGTCCTCAACACTCCGCTCCTCGCCTCGAAGACCGACCGGTTCGCGATCGTCGTCTCGCGATTCAACGATCTCATCACGGCCCGGCTGATGGAGGGGGCGGTCTCGACGCTCACCCGGCACGGTGCGGACGATCAGAAAATTGCCGTCCTCTGGGTTCCAGGTTCCTACGAGCTGCCGCTCACCGCCGAGAAGCTGGCCGAAAGCGGCCACTTCGACGCGGTCCTCGCGCTCGGTGCGGTGATCCAGGGGGAAACAACGCACCATGACTACATCAACCACGCCATGGCACAGGGGCTGATGCAGGCCAGCCAGCGGACGGGGGTTCCGATTCTCTTCGGCGTCCTGACCTGCGAAAACCTCGACCAGGCGCTGAACCGCGCCGGCGGAAAGGTCGGCAACAAGGGGACCGAAGCAGCCCTCGCGGCGATCGAGATGGTCAACCTGCTCCGCGAGATCCCGAACGTCTGATCGAGTGCGACCGCGGATTCAGGTCGCAGGCGGGCCTTCCACTCTTTGTCGTTGATACCCGTCGCAACGAACGATGGGCTGTGGCGGATACCTGGGCCAACGCGGGTCCCTCGTCGAGAGGAGACAGAGCAGGAACCGCGAACCCTTTCCGGAAACGATGATCCGCCGGTGAAGGCAGTGCTCGCAGAGGCTGAGAGTCATGAAGGAATCGGCCACGGCTCTCCTGAGGTCTGAGACAGCTCTGCGAGGACGGATCTTGCCATGGCATGGCGACGAGAAACAGCCACAGAGATTGACAGAGCCCCGAATTCTTCCGCTGCGCTGAAGGAGGGGGGCAGGCCATCGAGCCAGAGTTGCCGCGACAGCGGCTACCGTGGGAAGGCGATCAGCAAGACTCAAGAACTCTGAAGGAATTTCCGCCAGAGGAACAGAGGCAGGGCAAAGTCCGATCAGGCGAATCCACTCGGGGGATTGACGGAGCCCCGTCGCGGTTCCTGTTCCCGATACGCGTGAAGCCTTCACAGAAGTCGAG
>JAEYWB010000829.1 GCA_023429275.1 Planctomycetota bacterium | reverse complement strand
CTCTCACCCTTCCCGTTCACGTCGACGTGGCGGAAGATGTCGAACGGAACGCTCTCCCCCCGGCCGGGTCTGCCATGTAGACACTTAGAGTTTTACACGTTCTTGCCGTTGCCGCACTGATGGCTCTCGGCGTCGCCCAGCTTGCGGTGGCTCAGGATGCAGCCGCTGCCGCACGCTCGCTCGCTCTGACGATCGTCGGGCCGGACGATCGCCCCGTCCCGAAGGCGAAGCTCGAAATCCGCCTGAGCCCGGTCCCGAAGGAATGGAAGTTCCACCGCGGCACCTTCCAGAAGGCGAGCCGATACGGCGGAATGGCCGAGACGGATGACGAGGGGCGTGCCCACTTCGACCTCCCCGAGGGAGCGACGAAGCGGCTCAACATCAGCATCATCACCCCTGGCTTCGCGCCGTTCTGGGCGGGATGGAACGGCGACGAGACGGGGGACGTCATCCCGGCCCGTGAGACGATCCGTCTCGACGCGGGCGTCCGTGTCGGAGGCATTGTCGTCGATGACGAGGGGAGGCCGATCCCCAATGTCGAGGTCCATCCGAGCATCGAGTTCAAGAAACGCGATGGGGACTTCAGCCAGCTCGGCATCGGCAACCGGGTGAAGTCCGACGCCGAAGGCCGCTGGGTCTTCGAGAGCGTTCCCGCTTCGCTGGCCTCCCTCAACGTCGGCCTCGAGCATCAGGAGTTTGCCGCAGGGACGTACCAGTCGCTCTCCATCAAAGACTTCACGGTCGCACCGGGCGCCCAGCCGACCCGCTCGATGACCCTCTCGCGCGGCCTGAGCGTGACAGGCGTCGTGATCGATCGTCAGGGAAATCCGGTCTCCGGGGCGAAGGTTCGCGGAGAGTTCCTGAACTCGCAGCGCGAGGCGACGACCAACGAGCGTGGCGAGTATCGACTGAGCGGCTGCAAGCCCGAGAAGGTCACGCTCATCGCGACGGCGAAGGGGCACGGTCCCGAACTGCAGCGGACCGACGTCAAACCCGGGGCCGAGCCGGTCGATTTCGTTCTGCCGGAGGCGAAGACGATCCGCGTCCGGATGGTGGATGCCGAAGGGAAGCCGGTCCCGAAGTTCCGGGTCTTCTTCCAGGACTGGCGGGGTGACAACAACGACTACGGCCTCGACAAGGTCCTCTCGTACGCCGACGAGAAAGGGGTCTGGGAGTGGCGTGAGGCGCCGGCCGACGCGGTCGTCGCGGATATCTGCCCACCCAACGGAATGCAGATCTCCGGGGAGCGGCTGCTCGCCCGCGACGAGGAGTACGTCTTCACGGCCCGGCCGCCGCTGGCTGTGAAAGGGAGAGTCATCGACAAGGCGACACGCAAACCGGTTCCGGCCTTCCGTGTCGGCGTCGGGTTCGAGTCCGGGGCCGACATCTATTGGAGCCGGCGCGAGACGTTCGACGGCCGGGAGGGGGCGTTCTCGTACCGGACGGTGTATCCCCGTTCCTCCTACATCTTCCGGATCGAGGCTCCCGGCTATGCGGCGGCGGAGACTCGAAAGCTCTCGTCCGACGAAGGGGCCGTCGAACTGGATGTGGAGCTCGAGGCCGCTCAGGACGTGACCGGTGTCGTCCTGCTGTCGGACGGGAAACCGGCAGCGGGCGCGACGGTCGCGGTGGGACTCGCCAGGACGCAGATCGAGTTCCGGGACGGCGTACTGAGGGAAGAGAATTCTCAATGCGACCGGCAGAAGACCGGCGCCGACGGGCGGTTCCGGTTTCCACCCCAGGCGGGCCGGTTCGAACTGATCGTGGTCCATCCCGCTGGCTCGGCCTGGGTGACGCCGGTGGCGGGGGAACCGATCGATCCGATCCGGCTGACGGCCTGGTCGCGGGTCGAAGGGATCGTGAAGTCAGGTCCGCGTCCACTCGCCGGGGCGGAGGTGGTCCTTTCGCATTCCTCCGATGTCTATGAGGACGGGCGTCCGCGGGTGAGATGGTCGTACAGGTCGATCTCGCCAGAAGACGGGACGTTCCGATGGGAACGGGTCCTTCCCGGGGAGGGAACGTTGGCGCGGGTCGTGACCTACGGCAAGACGTCGCGCGGATCGATGAGCACGTCTTCCCACAGCCAGAGACTCTCGTTTCGAGAGGGTGAGACGGAGCAGGTGACACTGGGAGGGACCGGGCGAACGGTCACGGGGCGTCTCCAGCCCCCCGAGGGACTGCAGGCGGCGCCGGACTGGAGCTTCTCGTGCGTCTCGATGGATCAGACCGTCCCGCTTCCCCCTCCGCCCCCCATGGTGCCGGCGGGTGCCGCAGGGAATGAGGCGAAACGCCGTCAGTGGTGGGAGGAATTCCAGCGGAGCCCGGAGGGGATCGCCTATTTGACCACCCTCCAGGCGGTCCAGGCCCAGCAGGATCGCGCCAGGCGGTACTCGGCAGCGGTGGAGAAAGACGGAACCTTTCGGATTCCTGATGTCCCCCCCGGGGAGTATCGTCTGACCGCACGACTGGAAGCGGGTGAGGAAGTGTTCCGGGGGAACGGCAATTCGCTTGGCGTTCTGAATGAGACGGTGACCGTTCCGGGAGACACTGAGGAGGCGTTCGACGCGGGTTCGCTGCAGCTGAAGTCGCGGCGGTGATCAGGTCAGGTTCTATTCGCTGGAGTCGGCGAGACGCAACCTGACAACATGCCCCGGCCTCGGTGGCCATCGGCTGTCGAGTTGTGGCGATGAGCGACTCGAGAACCTGCGGGGGCTGCTCGGGGTCACTCTCGCGACTTCGCCCGCCGCAGCTTCAGCGGCAGGTACGTCGAATCCGAAGTCGCGTTCAAATACCGGAGCCCCTGATGCAGGTTCGCCCGGGCCGCCGGGATGAGGACATTTGCCCAGGCGGGTTTGGTTTCGCCTCGAGGTCGGCAGGACGATCCGCCGGCCGCTGAAGGCGTTGTCGTCAAACTCCTCGGCGAGCCAGTCGAGCCGCTCTTCGACCCATTCCCTGGCGGAGGGATCGCAGGGACACGACGGCGGGAACAGCCAGTCGAACATTTCGGCCTCCCATGCCCCGGAGAGAGTGTGTGTGAGAGTCCCGCCGTGACCGGCGGCGGGTAAAACGGCCGCGTCAGGGGTTCAGTGTGTACCGGAACTCCTCGGTCCCGGAGTCGTTCACGTAGCCCTCGGAAGGGACGACGATCAGTTCGTCCTCCTTGAAGTTATTCCAGACCTTCGTCCCGTCGGTACTCTCGGCGAAGAATCGCAGCCGCGAGGCGTGGATCTTGAAGTCGTCGGTGTCGATGAGCTGGGACGACTCCCCCGGCTTGAAGGTGAAGGTGATGAACTTCCCCTCGGCCGGAAACCAGTGGAACTTGTCGTCCTTGGTTGTGGTCATGTACTGGAGGGTGAGCTTGATATCGAGCCCCGACCTGTTGTCGAAGACGATGAACTTTGTCTGGAACCGCGTGTAGGTCGCGGGATCGAGGGCCAGGGCCCGGTCGAAGTCGCTCCTGGCGGAGGCGGAGTCCTTCCGGGCGGAGTACGAGCGACCGCGAAGGACGAAGTACTCCGCCTCCTTCGCGTCGAGCCTGATCGCCTGCGTCAGGTCGGCGATCGCCTGGTCGTCCCGCCCGGCGAAGTGATGAGCGTCGCCGCGGTTGCGGAAGAAGTTCGCGTTCTTGCCATCGACGGCAATCGCGCGGGTGAAGGCGGCGACCGCGGCGTCGTACTGGCCGGCATCGTAGGCGACGATCCCCGCCAGGTTGGCGATGTCTCCGTTGCGGGGATCCATCTCGAGAGCCGCCGCCAGGTCGCGGCCCGCTTCGGGAAGGCGATTGAGCTGGTGGAACGCATCGCCCCGGTTGCGGAAGTACATCGCGTTCTTCGCGTCCCGCTTGATCGCGGCATCGTAGAGGAGGGCCGCTTTCTCGTAGTCCTCCTTGGCGTACATGATGTTGCCGGCGATGTTGAAGTACTCCGCGGCCTGCGGCTCGATGAGCGTCGCCCGGTCAATGGCCAGGAACGCTTCGTCATGCCGGCCGAGGGCCGAGAGGGTCTCCGCACGGTTCGAGTGAAAGTTCGCGACATTGCCGTTCCTGGCGATGGCCCGGTCGAACTCGGCGAGGGCCTGCTCGTACTTCTCCTGGTCGTAGTAAATCAGCCCGCGGTCATCGTAGAGCAGAGGCTCGTCCGGCGCGCGGCGGATCGCCTGCGTCAGGTCCTCGAGCGCCTGCTCGTACTTCCCTTCGGAACGCAGGCAGATCGCGCGGCCCCGGTAGGCGTCGGCATAGTCGGGATCGAGCTTCAGCGCAGCATCGAACTCGGCCCGGGCGGTGGCGAGGTCGTCCCGCTCGTGGAAGATCCAGCCCTGGTTCGCGACGGCGGGAGCGAACC
>JAEYWB010000814.1 GCA_023429275.1 Planctomycetota bacterium | reverse complement strand
GCGGTCGAACCACCGAAGGGGGACGCGAAGTCCTGAATTGCGGCGATCGTTGACCGGGAATCGGCCCCGAAACCGTGAGCCGGCCGGGCGGCTGCCGAGCGGCTTCTCGACAACTGGGCCGCCTCCGCGCTCTCCCGGGATCCATCCTCCGCCGTCATAGCCAAGCGCCGAAGGCTCAGACGCCTCAGGAAGACGAGCGTCACCACGCCCACCCCGAGGGAGTCGATGAGGACGTCGGAGACAGGTCCGCCTCGGATCGGGACGAAGGTCTGGTGGTACTCATCCGACGCCCCGACAGGATGGCCATCGCCGCGGCCAGAAGAACGTGGCCCGGTCGCAAAGGCGGCTTCCGGCTTCCGGGGGAGACAATCAGTCCCGCTGTCAGGATGCCGGATTCCGCGGCGTGCCAGCTCTTCACAACGGCGAACCAGGCCACTCCCCAGAAGAGCTCGAACCGCTTCAGGTGCGTCGGCCCCACGAGAAGCCCGACGAGTCAGAGCTGATCCGTGCTGATGACCGTGCAGGAGGAGGCGAAGATCAACCCCGCCCACAACAGCACGCCCCACCACAGGACTCGCCCACCACCGCAGGAGAGCAGCCGCTTCTTCATCACGGCCCGCATCGGAAGAACGATGCCGCAAGCCTACCCGGGACTCGACTCCGCATCACCGTCTCGACAGGATAGGCGAGCACCGCCGCCATCCGTCTTCGGCGATTCGCCATCAGGCACCGCCGAATTCCTTAGCGTCCGGAAGACCGCTCCGCGTAGAAAAATGGAGTGCTTCAGGAGGAGCGCGATGACCTACCATTCCTGCGATCTCTCCGGCGTCACCCTCGTCTCCTTCCGGACGCAGGAGTTCCGGCTCTCCTATCCGCATCTCGCCTTGTCGACGCTGCTACTGGGGGCGATTCCGTGGAGTCTCGCCGTCTACTTCGGCGGAGGAAGCACCTTCGACATGGTCGTCGTCATGCCGCTGCTCGGAGTGATGGTGACGCTCGTGGGGCTGGTGCCGCTGTGGCTTTACTACCGGTATGAAGTCGGGCCGGAAGGTGTTCGAGGCTACGACTTCTGGGGGCGACAGGTGCGAGTCGCCTGGAGTGAGATCGACTCCGCTCCGATCCGGCGAATCGGCGGCTTCCCCTACGCGCTGATTCACGCCCCCGGAGCCAGGACGCTCTGGATGCCGCTGTTCGTCGATCAGTCGGAGGCGCTTCAGAACTGCATCCTGAAGCATGTCTCGGAGGCCCATCCCGTCGCCCGGGCGATGCAGGCGACTCGCTGAGGCTCCTGACGGGAGGGGCCGATGGCGGCTCGTCGTTCCTCGAACGACCACCGTCGAAGGGACGGAGCCCGCACAGTCCGCAATTCGCGCCCCTCCCGCACAACCGCTCAAGTCTCCCCCGGCTCAGGGGGAATCCGGCAAATGGACCGGGGTGTTGACCGACCGGTCAACCGGACTGGCCGATCTTTCTGGTGAACCGCGCCGTCCAGGGAGGGGAGTCGTCGTTCGCTGCGTCCGACCCGCCCCCTGAGGTTTGTACCCCATGCCGTCGTGGGAGGATCTTCGCCAGGAAATTTTCAGTACGGCGACGGCCTGCCGGCTTCCGTCCCAGGTCAAGCTTCCTGTCGTCCCCCAGGCGGTCGTTCGCTTCTCCCACCTGGCGGAGAATCCCGAAGCGAACATTGCGAAGTTGGCGGAGACGCTCGAGACCGATTCCGGCCTGACGACCGAGCTCCTCCGGCACGTCAACTCCTCCGCGATGGGGCTGAGGCAGCGGATCAGCAGCGTCCGGCAGGCGATCGCCGCGGTCGGCATTCGCCGCTCCCGGACGCTCGTGCTGACCGCCGCCCTCAAGACCGCTCTCGGGGGCCACTCCTCGCCTCTCCTTCCCGCCGCACGCTTCCAGGCCGATTGCCTCGAGAAGGCACTCTTTGCGCGGGAAATGGCCCGGCAGTTCAACTGGGAGTTCGATCTCGCCTACACCGGCGGCATGCTCCAGGACCTGCTTCTCCCCTTCTTCACCGCGCGCAACCTCGCGGGATACGAGCAGTTCCCGGCATCGCACAAACGGCTCGATCTGTTCGAGGCCGAGACGTTCGGCTGGAACCACGGCGCGGCGGCCGCGCGGCTGATGCACCAGTGGGGGTTCCCGAACGAGCTCATACTGGGAGTCTTCTTCCACCACGACCTCGACAAAATACTCGCCCACCCGCGGATGCGGGACTCCTCGATGGTGGCCGTCGCGGCGGCGGCCGCGCTCCCCGACTCGCTCGACCAGTCTCCACAGGGGCTGCACGCCCTGATGCGGCTGCAGGACGAGCTGCCGGAGTTTCAGTTCCTGACAGCGGCGGTGGCGGTCGACGCCGCGATGGCGGAGCTTTCGGGAGGAGGCTCGAGCCGGGCTTCGCTGTGCGATCGGCTCGGGGCGCTCGCGGCCCGGCACCTCGAAGGAGAACGGCTCGACTCGATCGCCACGCAGAAGCACCTCGGGAACTACACCCTCGAGGAAGAGCTCGGACGCGGCGGGATGGGGATGGTGTTCAGGGCCCGGCACGATCGGCTCAAGCGGCCCGCGGCTCTCAAGCTGCTCAAACTCTCCTCGATCAGCCCCAGGGCGATCGAGCAGTTCGAGTCGGAGGTCCAGCTGACGAGCCTGCTGACGAGCCCGCACACGATCAGCGTCTACGACTACGGCGTAACCGCGTCCGGTGTCTTCTACTACGTGATGGAGTACGTGGACGGCTACACCCTGACGCGGCTCGTCCGCGAGTTCGGCCCGCTCCCCGAAGCGCGGGTGATCCATTTCCTGCTGCAGGCCTGCTGCTCGATCGGGGAAGCCCACGACTGCGGGCTGATCCACCGCGACCTCAAGCCCGACAACCTGATGGTGTGCCGCCGGGGGGCGATGGCCGACTACATCAAGGTCCTGGACTTCGGACTGGCGAAGCTGATCGAAGACCCGGGAGCACGGCAGGGGGCATACGGACTGAGCGGGACGCCGCTTTACATGTCGCCCGACGCCATCGTCGACCCCGCGTCGATCGACGGGCGGAGCGACATCTATTCGCTCGGGGCGGTCATGTATTACCTCCTGACGGGCGAGCCGGTCTTCGCCGCCAAGGATGTCCGGGAGATTCTCCGGCAGCATGTCGAGGCACGGCCGGTTCCGCCGTCTGTCCGGTCGGGACGCTCCGTCAGCCCCCCCCTGGAAGCGATCGTTCTGCAGTGCCTGGCGAAGCGGCCGGAGGACCGTCCGGCTTCGATCCAGGACCTGACCGAGCGGCTCAACCTCTGCCGTCGCGCGGAACCGTGGACGCAGGCTCAGGCGATGCAGTGGTGGACAAGCGAGTCGAGCCGCCGGGTGCGGGAAAACTCCGAGGCCCTCGAGCACGCCGGCTCGAGTACCTGGATTGTCCCCGCGGTTCAGGCCGCCACAGCCTCCTGACTTCTGCCTGCGCCGAACCGACGCGCCGTCGGGCCGGGACGTGTTATCACCAGCGAGTCCGCTTCAACATGGTTGTCCCCCGTCGACTCGAAGGCCCTCTCCACTCGCGGTCCGGAGGAATGAGCTCCTCGCGGCAGGAAGCCCGGCATGAGTCGGCGCCCGAGGAGCGGCTCGTGGCAGGTATGGCCGAGCGGTACGTGTCGACTTTCGCGGCGAACGCTTCCGCGGTCTGTCGGGCCGCCGTAGACTGACAAAAGAC
>JAEYWB010000787.1 GCA_023429275.1 Planctomycetota bacterium | reverse complement strand
ATGATCGAGGCCGAGATGTACGGCATGATCCCCAGGCCGAAGATCGTCGCGTTTCCGAGCGACGAGGCCGAGAACAGCGAGAGCGTCTGCATGATCTGGCCGAACGTCCCGCCGCCGCTCCGCTTCATGATGTCGGCGAAGTGGGCCTGATCGACGATCGGGAGAAACAGCGAGTACCCGAGCCGGTACACCGCGAGCAGGATCAGCGTGAGAATGATCTTCTGCCGGAGTTCGGGAATCCGGAAGACAGTCAGGAGACGCGCGAGCATATATCCGAGTTCCTTCCGCGGATCCCACCGCCGAGTTCCATCAGGACCGCCCGCCCGGCTCAACCAGCGACAGGCCATCCCTCGAAGGACCGCCTGGGAAATCCCTCTGCGGTCACCACCCAAGCCGGTGACCGGAAGCGGCCAGACCTTCTCGTGCCCTGCGGCGGAATCGCTTCCCTGGTAGAGAGGACCCGCCGTCGCACTGACGGAAAACCCGTTCGCAATCACCCGACGGCCGCGGCATCCCCGCAGCCGCGCGAACTATGACAGAATCTTCTCGACCTTACCACCCGCAGCTGCGATCTTCTCCTCGGCCTGGGCCGAGAAGCGGTGGGCGTGAACCGTGAGCTTCTTCTTGAGCTCGCCGTTCCCGAGGATCTTGATGACGTCGTAACGCCCCTTCGCCAGCCCGGCCGCCTTGAGCGACTCTTCGTTGACGACGGCGCCGTTCTCGAACTTCGCCTCGAGCCACTTCAGGTTGACTTCGAGAACCTTCAGCGCGAACTGACGGTTGTTGAACCCGCGCTTGGCGACCAGGCGCAGAAGGGGCATCTGGCCCCCTTCGAAGTTCATCTTGACCGCGGTGCCGCGACGGCTTCCCTGGCCCTTGTGACCGCGACCGGAGGTCTTACCGTGGCCCGAACCGCATCCGCGGCCGATCCGCTTGCGGGGCTTGTGGCCAACGATTCCCTGGTGGACGTCGTGAATGATCATGTGATCGGTGCTCTGATCCGCTCGACTGCGAACGGGCGTCTTTCAAATTGTTCACTGCATTCGGCCGCCGGCCCCTGACGGACCGCGGTCGCCACTCAGACTTCCACGCCTCGCAGGCCGGCAACCTGCTCGCGGGTCCGGAGCTGCGAGAGAGCGTCCATCGTTGCCTTGACGACATTCGACGGATTGCTCGACCCACGCTTCTTGGTGAGGATGTCGCGAATCCCGACCGACTCGACAACCGCGCGAACGGTCGCCCCGGCGATGATCCCCGTCCCCGACGCCGCCGGCATCAGGAGGACCCGGGAAGCGCCGTAACGGCCTTCGACAACGTGCGGAATCGTCGTCCCCCGCAGCGGGTACGACTTCATGCCGCGTTCGGCATACTTCTTGGCCTTATCGACGGCAAGAGGGACTTCACCCCCCTTCGAGTAGCCGTAGCCGACCCGGCCCCGCTCATCGCCGACGACGACGAGGGCCGCGAAGCTGAACCGGCGGCCCCCCTTCACGACGCACGCGCACCGACGGATCTGAACGATCTTCTCGGGCGAGTTTCCGCCGCCTTGTCCCTGATCAGATGCCACTTCGAACTCCCGTGGATTCGTCTTCGCGGTCTGTCGCGATTAAAAGTTCAGTCCGGCCGAACGAGCCGCATCCGCCAGGGCCGCCACGCGGCCATGATAGCGGTACGAACCCCGGTCGAAGGCGACGTCGGTGATTCCCTTCTCGACGGCTCGCTTGCCGATCGCCTCACCCACGCGGGCGGCGGCGGCCTTGTTCCCGTTGTCCTTGGCGACCCCGCCAAGACCCTTCTCCGTCGTGCTGGCAGAGACAATCGTCGTGCCGTTCACGTCGTCGATCAACTGGGCGTAAATATGATTGTTGCTACGAAACACCGACAGACGGGGCCGGCCGGTCGCCCGGCAACGATTCCGGACGCGGAACGTTCGCCGTTCCCGCTGCTTCGCAATTCGCTTCTCAAGTCGCATTGTCTTCTGACTCCCAGGATCCTGGATTGTGCAGGATCAACGTCGCTCTTCTCGCCTCAGGATCCGGACCATCGCCCCAAAGGCCGACTACTTCATCACAGCCTTACCAGCCTTGCGGCGGACCTGCTCACCGACGTACCGGATCCCCTTGCCCTTGTAGGGCTCGGGGGGACGGACGCGGCGGATGTTCGCGGCAAACTGTCCGACCGCCTGCTTGTCGATCCCGGTGACGACGACCTGCGTCGGCTGCGGGATCGTGCAGGTGACACCCGGCGGAATCGGCAGTTCGATCACGTTCGCGAACCCGACCGACAGGGCAATCTTCTTCCCCTTCAGGCTCGCCTGGTAACCGACCCCCTGGATCTCGAGCCGTTTCTCGTACGGCTTCTGCACCCCTTCGACCATGTTCGCGATCATCGCGCGGGTCAGGCCGTGCAGGGCGCGATTCTGGCGGGCGTCATCGGGACGCTCCACCTGAATCTGACGGGCGGCGCCATCCCACTTGACCGCCATGGCCGGATGCCAGCGGAGGCTCAGTTCACCCTTCGGGCCCTTGACCTTCAGCACGCCCGACTGGACGTTCACGTCCACTCCGGCAGCGACAGGAACAGGCTTCTTTCCGATTCTCGACATGGCTCACGCCGCTTCAATGTATGACTGATGGACGACCGACGACCCGCGAGACGCGGATTCCCTCTCCACTAGCAGACTTCGCAGATCACTTCGCCGCCGACGTGCTTCGCCTTGGCTTCGCGGTCGCTCAGGACACCCTGGCTCGTCGACAGGATCCGGACACCGAGCCCCTGCAGAACTTCGCGCGAGTCACGAAGTCCCTGGAAGATGCGACGGCCGGGCTTGCTGACACGCTGCAGGCTGGTGATCGCCGGCTCGCCGGTCTGACCGTACTTGAGGTTGATCCGGAGCGTCTTACCCGGCTTCCCCTCGGTCTCGATCAGCTCGTGATCCCACACGTACCCCTCGCGGGCGAGAGCCGAAGCGACCGCCACCTTCAGGTTGGAAGACGGCATGTCGACAAACGGACGCTCGATTTGCACCGCGTTTCGAATGCGGGTGAGCATGTCGGCGATCGGATCGGTCATCATGATTGCAGAATTCCTTACCTGGTGGAGCCTCTCGCGCCACCACGGTCGACTGGCACTGACTGGTGGGCCGAGCTTACCAGCTCGCCTTGCGAACGCCGGGAATCAGCCCATCGAGGGCCAAGTTGCGGAAACAGATCCGGCAGACAGTAAACTTGCGATACACAGCGCTGGGACGGCCGCAGAGCTTGCAGCGGTTCTCTTTGCGAGAACTGAACTTCGGCTTCCGGTTCGCCTTGGCGATCTTTGCTTTACTGGCCATGCCAGGTCCTTCGGGTCAAAACGTCGTCTTCGAAACTACCGCCTGGTCTGTCTTACTTGCCATCCTTGCGGAACGGCATGCCAAACGCCTCGAGAAGCATCTTTCCCTTCTCGTTGTCGCCGCCCGACGTGCAGATGGCGATATTCATCCCCTGCGTCGTCTTGATCTTGTCGGCCTGGATTTCCGGGAAGACGGTCTGCTCGCCGAGCCCCAGGCTGTAATTGCCCCGCCCGTCGAACCCCTTGGGATTGATCCCCCGGAAGTCGCGGACCCGGGGAAGAGCGAGGCTGATGAGCCGGTCGAGGAACTCGTACATCCTCTGGCCGCGGAGCGTCACGCGGCAGCCAATCGCGAGCCCTTCGCGAAGCTTGAACTGCGAGATCGACTTGCGGGCCTTGGTGATCGCGGCCCGCTGACCCGTCAACTGCGAGAGGTGCTCGGAGACCTCTTCCAGGATCTTCTGATCCTGGACGGCCTTCCCGACTCCCATGCTGACGACGATCTTCGTGATGCGCGGAATCGCGTGCGGATTCTTGGTATTCAGCTTCTTACCAAGTTCCGGAGCGATCTCCTTCGAATACTTCTGCTGCAGCCGGGAGGCCATCTGTCTCAATCTCCTGCCTTCGGCGGAGCGGCCAACGAAACGGACCGTTCACACGCGAGGGGCGAAAAGTGTACTCAACTACTTGGACTTTGCATAGCGTGCACGGGCCGGGCTGACCTGCCCCTGACCTTTACCGCATTTCCGGCAGAACCGCTCCTTCGAGCCGTCCGGCAGGAGCCGGTAGCCGAGGCGGACGCCCTTGCTGCAGGCACTGCAGTAGAACATGACGTTCGAGCTGCTGATCGACTTCTCGAGCCGCAGCCGCCCCCCTTGAGGGCTCTTCGGGTGGCCCTTCTTGACGTGCTTGTACACGAGGTTCACGCCCTCGACGACGACACGCTCGCCCCCCTCGAGGACTTCCGAGACTCGCTTAGGCGTCGGGCTGGCCTCATCCCCACAGGTGAGGATGACCATGTCCCCCTTCTTGATCTTCATAGCTAAACGACCTCGGCTGCGAGGCTGATGATTTTCATGAACTTGCGGTCGCGGAGCTCTTTGGCCACCGCGCCGAAGATACGAGTGCCGCGCGGATTGCCGTCGGCGTCGATCAGAACGACCGCGTTCTTGTCGAACCGGATGTAGCTCCCGTCCGACCGGCGGTACGGCTTCTTCGTGCGGACGATCACCGCACGAGCGACCTTCCCCTTCTTGACCGGCTCCGCCGCACCGGCGATCGATTTCTGAATCGCCACCATGACGATGTCGCCCAGCCCGGCGCAACGCCGACTGGTCCCGCCCATCACGCGGATGCAGCGGGCGATCTTGGCGCCGGTGTTGTCGGCGATATCAACAATGGTCTGCATGTGGATCATGGCAGAACCTCCAACTCTGTTTCAGACGAACTCTTGGACGGAAAGGTCTTGATCGGCCGGCTCGCCGGAGCCCTAGGACTTCGGGGCTTCCGCCGCCGTCGGATCGACCACGGTCACTCCGACCGCAGCGCTCGCCTTCTGAACGATCCGCAACAGCGTCCAGTGCTTCGTCCTCGACATCGGACGCGACTCCTGGATCTCGACGGTGTCGCCGGTCTTCGACTCGTTGTTCTCGTCGTGGACCTGGCAGATCGTCCGGGCCTTGACGATCTTCCCGTACTTCGGGTGCCGGTAAGTGCGGGGAACTTCGACGCGCCGCGTCTTGTCCCGCTTGTCACCCTTCACGATTCCGATCAGTTGCCGTCGCATGTTCTCTAACCCTGGTCTTCCGGTCCGCCTGGCGGACGATGACTCGTGTCTTCAGACTACTTCGCCGCAGGCGCGGGAGCCGCCTGGGCGGCCTTCTCGTGAAGAATCGTCTTGATCCGCGCGATGCGGCGGCGGAGATCCTTCAGCTTGCTCGGCGTGTCGAGCTTCTCGGTCGAGGCCTGAAAACGCAGACGGAACAGCTCCTTCTTGGCGGCAGCTTCTTCCGCTCCGAGCTGGTCGGCGCTCATCTCGCGAAGTTCTTTGGCTTTCGACATCACATCACCTGCTCGACTCCGGCCGATGCCGGCTTCCCTTGTTCACCCTGCGTGCCGGCTCAAGCCGGCAGCGGCCTCACACCGACATGACTCAGCCGGGGCGGCGCTCGATCATCCGGACGTTCAGCGGCAGCTTGTGGGCAACGCGGTTGAAACACTCGCGCGCCAGATCCTTGTTGCCGCCGGCGATCTCGAACAGGACGAGGCCGGGCTTGACGACCGCAACCCAGTGGTCCGGCTCACCCTTCCCGGTACCCATTCGAGTTTCGAGGGGGCGGGCGGTGACCGGCTTGTTCGGGAAAATGCGGATGTACAGCTTCCCCTCGCCGCGAATGTACTGATTCGCCGCGATACGGCAGGCTTCGATCGTCACCGCGCTGATATGACCGGCATCCAGGGACTGGAGACCGAACTCACCGAAGGCGACCGTATTGCCGCGGGTCGCATTACCTTTTATACGACCTCTTTGGCTTTTTCGATGCTTGACCCGTTTGGGCATTAGCGCCATCGCCGGTCTCCTCGTCCGAATAATTTCCGAGATCGATCCAGATCTTGACGCCGATGGTGCCCATCGTCGTCTGCGAGATCGTAAATCCGTAAGCCACGTGACGCTGAAGTGTCGAGAGGGGGATCGATCCCCGGCTCGCCTTCTCGCAACGCGACATTTCTGCGCCCCCGAGACGTCCCGAGAGCTGAATCTTCACACCGTACGCACCGGCTTCCATGACCTGGTCAAGCGTCCGCTTGATCGCCCGCCGGAAACTGCCGCGCTTCTGCAGCTGCTGGGCAATGTCTTCGGCGACCAGGAACGGGCACCGGAACGGGTTGTTGATCTCGACGATCTTGACTTCCATCCGGCGGCCGGTCAGGTCCTCGAGCCGCCCCTTCAGCTTGTCGATCTCCGAGCCCTTCTTCCCGATGATGATCCCGGGACGGGCACTGTGCAGGAGAACGACCACCTGGTCGCGGGTCCGCTCGATCTCCACCTTCTCGATGGCGGCCGGGCGGTACTCCTTACGGATGAACGCACGAATCTTGTAGTCTTCGACCAGCAGAGCGCCGAACTCACGCTTCGGAGCAAACCACCGGCTGCGGTGCTCTTCGACGATGCCGACGCGGAATCCGGTAGGTCGTGTCTTTTGTCCCATTGTCAGGCTTCAGGCTGTGGGCTTTGGGCTGGAGGCCAGAGGGTCCCGGGTGAACATCGTCCGCCCACGAACACTCAACGCTGTCTTCTACTTCTGCTCGACTTCCGGGGCATCCACACCGATGTGGATGTGGGCGAACCGCTTGCGGAGGACGTACACCATGCCGCGGGCACGGGGGCGGATCCGCTTGAACATCGGGCCCCCGTCGACGCGGCTTTCCGCGACGATCAGGCCTTCGATATTACGTGCTCCGCGGTCTTCGGCGTTGGCCGCCGCGCTGTTGAGGACCTTCTCAAGGAACCTCGCACCGCGATTCGGCACGTACTTCAAGGTCTCGCGGGCCGCCTCGACGCTCAGGCCGCGGATCATATCCGCGAACGGACGGACCTTACGGGCCGAGATGCGGGCGTGCTTGTGATGTGCGTTGACGATGGCCATTTTCCGAACCTCTGAAGAGAACCACGCTCTTCGGTGACTTGTCGCCGGCGGCTCCCGCCACCAGCTCTGCGTCGGCTATTTTCCGCCCTTGGCGCCGTGACCGCGGAAGGTCCGGGTCGGGGCAAACTCGCCGAGCTTGTGACCGACCATGTCTTCCGTCACGTAGACGTTGATGTGCTGCTTGCCGTTATGGACCAGGAACGTGTAGCCGACGAAGGTCGGGGGAATCGTCGAGCGACGAGCCCACGTCTTGATCGGATCCTTGCGTCCGCTCGCGTCGAGCTTGGCAACCTTCGCTGCCAGCTTCTCGTCGATGAACGGACCCTTCTTGAGTGAACGTCCCATACCTGCGTCCTCGGACTCCGACTTGACTCAACTCTTCTGGTATCTCGTCCCCGGCGATTCACGGGGACGGCTGCGATCAGATCTTCTTCTGGCCGTACCGGCGGGAAACTCGGCGGCGAACGATCGCCCGGCTCGACGGCTTACGCCGCTTGCGGGTGTTCCCCCCCTTGGAGAGCCTGCCGGTCGGGCTACAGGGGTGGCGTCCACCGGAACGACGACCTTCACCCCCACCCATCGGGTGAGCGATCGGGTTCATGGCCGAGCCGCGGACACGGGGACGAATCCCCATCCACCGCTTACGCCCGGCCTTACCGAGAACGATGTTCTGATGCTCGACGAAGCTGACCTGGCCGATTGTCGCCCGGCAGGCGGCCGGCACTCGGCGGACTTCGCCCGAGGGGAGCGTGATCTGCGCCCACTGCTTGTCGCGGGCGTTGAGCGTCGCGAGGGAGCCGGCGGTCCGGACGAGCTGAGCACCCCGACCAGGCTGCATCTCGATGCAGAAGATCTGGGTGCCGGGCGGAATGTGCGTCAGCGGCATCGAGTTGCCGACCTTCGGCTCACACTTGGTCCCGCTGTAGATCACGTCGCCGGCCTTGATGCCGAGCGGGGCGATGATGTACCGCTTTTCGCCGTCGACATAGTGCAGGAGGGCAATGCGAGCCGTCCGCCCCGGGTCGTACTCGACGAACGCGACGCGGGCAGGAATATCATCCTTGTCGCGCTTGAAGTCGATAATCCGATACTGGTACTTGGCACCGCCGCCGCGGTGACGGGCGGTGATCCGGCCGTGATGGTTCCGGCCCGAAGGCTTCTTCAGGCGAACCGTCAGACCCTTTTCACGCTTCTTCTTGCGGCACGTCAGGTCCGCGAAGTCGCTGACGGAGGCTCCGCGCCGGCCGGGGCTCGTCGGTTTGTAGAAGCGAATTCCCATGGGAGATGTCCCTTATCCGTATGGCTCAGTCGTCGGTCCGGCTCAGAAGAACGAAATGCGGTCTTCGGGATGGAGCTTGACGATCGCCTTCTTCCAATCGCGGGTATGGCCCATCCGGTTCTTGAACCGGCGGGGCTTACCCTTGTACAGCTGGGTCCGAATCGCGGCGATCCGGACGCCCCACAGTTCCGTAACAGCCTTCCGGACGTCGTCCTTGGTTGCCTGGAGGGCCACTTCGAACTGATAGGCGTTATGACGCTCCGACAGGTGGGTCCCCTTCTCGGTGACGAGAGGGCGGAGGATCACCTGGTGCGGCTCGAGAACGATTCCGGGTTTTGCAACGTATGCCATGATGTCCTGCTCCGCTGTGTCGACGTCGAGTCGACAGGACTCGACAGTGCGAGGCTTACTTGCCTCGCAGGGCGTCGAGAGCGTCCTTCGTCACGATCAGCCGCTTCTGGTGCAGCAGGTCGTACGCGTTGAGTTCCTTCGACGGGGAAACCTGAAGCCGTTCGATGTTGCGAGCCGAACGCCACAGCTGGGCATCGTGCTCCTTGATCGTCAGCAGGCAGGATTCCCCCTTCACCCCGAGTGCCTTCAGCATCGAGGCGACAACTTTCGTCTTCGGCGAGCCGAGCGAGACGGTGTCAACAACAATCGCCTCACCATCCTGGAACTTGCTCAGGAGAGCCATCCGGGTGGCGATGCGGACCGCCTTCTTGGGAAGACGGTATCCAAAATTGCGGGGAACCTTCGCGAAGCAGTGACCGCCGCCAACCCGGGTCGGCGACCGCTTCGTACCGGCTCGGGCGTTGCCGGTCCCCTTCTGCTTGAACAGCTTCTTCTTGCTTCCCGCCACTTCGGCGCGGGTCTTGGTCTTGAACGTTCCAGCCCGCTTGTTGGCTTCGTACATGACCACGACTTCGTGCAGCAGCTGCTTGCTGATGCGATCAGCCAGCTCAGCGCCGTCGAATTCGTACTTGCCGACCGACTTACCGGTCATGTCGACGATCGGAACCGAAATCATGGTCAACCTCAAGGATCTGTTGAGTCTTCAGAGCAAACGATTCGGGAGCTCCCGGCCCCCGCCCTGGCTCAACTCTTGACTTGCTTGTTCGATTTGGCGCGGCGAATCAGAACGTAGCCGCCGTTCGGGCCGGGGATCGACCCCTCGACCACGATCATGTTCGAGTCCTTATCCACCTGCAGAACCCGGAGGTTCCGCGAAGTGCACCGCTCGTGACCGAAGTGGCCGGGCATCCGCTTGCCCTTCCACACGCGGGACGGATAAGTGTTGTTACCGATACTTCCGGGCTTGCGGTGGGCCTTCTTGACGCCGTGGCTGGCACAGGTTCCCTGGAAGTTGTGCCGCTTCATAACCCCGGCGAAGCCGCGGCCCTTGCTGACCCCGACAACGTCCACCCGCTTCACTTCACTGAAGGCGTCCGCCGAAACGACGCTGCCGACCTGCAGCTCGACCGTTTCGCCGTCGGTGCGAAACTCGCGGATGTACCGCTTCGCTTCGCAGTTCGCCTTCGGCACCGCGGCAATCCCCGACTCTTCCCGCTTCTTCTGACGCTTGCTCTTCAGAGCGAAGGCGTGGCCTCGCTCAGCACGGCTGGCACGGGAACGCTTCCGCTCCCCTTCCGGCCGATCCTTGTCCTTATCGCTGATCTTGTCATCGAAGCCGAGCTGAACCGCTTCGTACCCGTCCCGGTCCTTCGTCTTGACCTGAAGCACGGTGCACGGACCGGCCTCGACGACCGTGGCGGAATGAATATTCCCCTCGGCGTCGTAGACCTGCGTCATTCCGACTTTGCGTCCCAGGATTCCGACTGGCATGGCGACAACCTTGCACGATTCTTCCGGCGAACCTTCGCCGAACGACAACACGACCCCACCACAACTGGCTGGCTTAATGCCCGCGGCCCGCAAGATGCGAACCGGCCTCAGACGTTTACTGTCCACTCACCGCGCCGCCTGCGCCAGCGAGAATCAGCAGCGGCCCGTAGCCGCCACGTCCACTTACGTGGTGGCCTTGATCTTGATATCCACCCCGGCCGGGAGCGACAGCTTGTTCAGAGCGTCGATCGTCTTGCCGGTCGGCTGAACAATGTCGATAACCCGCTTGTGCGTACGGATTTCGAACTGCTCGCGCGATTTCTTGTCGATGTGCGGGCTCCGCAACACCGTGTACCGCTCAATCCGGGTCGGAAGCGGAATCGGTCCGTGAACCACCGCACCCGTCCGCTTGGCCGTGTCAACGATGTCGGAGGCCGACTGATCGAGCACAGTGTGATCGTAGGCTTCCATCCGAATTCGAATTCGTTCGTTGCCGGCCACCGAACCCTACCTCTGCTACGACAAGTCGTTACGACAAACACACCCCGCTCACGAAACACCGGGAGCGGGGTGGGAAGCGGGGCATCTTAGGAATGCCCCCTGTGAGTGTCAATTCACCGCGATGCGATTGAGAAGTTTCGCGTCGCTTTCCGTGAAGAGACTCGAGAAGGAAGTCACCTGCTCGCTCGATCGCTGCCTCGATCGAACCGTAAGTTAATGCCGACGGCCCGGTTCGGAAGTCAACCGCCTCGGCTTTCTTGATATCCAGACTGACCGATGCCGCGCGACGGCAGGTGCCGAAGCCGTCGCCCTCGTGACGACCGAACGCGGTTCACGGCATCGACTTGCCGCCACATCGCGAGCCGAAAGGGGCAGAAGCGGCCCCACAAGTCATTACAGTGAAACGACTTCAGGCAACCTGAAGAGGCTCCTCACCGAGGCGCTCAAACCGCTGCCGCAGCGTCTCCGCGAAGTCGAGCTCCGGCTTCAGAACGGCGTGCTTGTACTGCTCCAGGCTTCCCCCCGGCTGATCCTGGCGGGCCCGCATGTAGCGCCGCCAGGTCCCCGACGCGAGGGGCCGAATCGCGATCGAGCCGAGCCGCTGGGTCGCCCGCTTCTCGTCGTATTCGATGTTCGTCGCCCGCAGTCGGGCGTCGACGAGATGTGCGAAGTACCGGATCTGGTCTTCGCATCGGATGCTCCCCTGCTCGATCAGGAGCTGGTAGCGCGGCGGATCATTCCATTCCGGGCAGAGGGTCACCGGCGGGAGCATCACCCCCGACAGCTCGCTGGCATCCCGCAAAGCCTCGGCGACCTGGGACTCTGTGAGCTTTTCTCCGGTAATGCTGGAGATATGAGCCCCCTTGTGGCGGAACTCCAGCTCCGGAGTTGTCCCGAGAAACCCCGTACAGCGGACGACGTCCCGGATGTCGTACCGATACAAACCGGAAACTGTCGTCAGGAGGATGTAGTAGTCCTGGCCGGCTTCGAGCTCATCCGCCAGCAGAACAGTCGGATCGGGACGATCAATCTCTTCAACCGGCACAAACTCAAAAAAATGCGTCTGAATGTCGAGTGCCCCCGCGGCACCGCGGCCATCCAGCGGAATCGTCATCCGCCCTTCGCTCGCCGAGAGGCCGTGATCGCGGATGGCAGCCTCGCCGTACCACTCGCGGAGCTGCGGGAGGTAGGCCCCCACGCTGCCGGCGGTCCAGACGGCGACAATCTGCAGGTGCGGCCAGAGGTCCCTGGGCCGGAGGGCGCCGTGCTGCTGAACGAGACGCTCCAGCTCCCTGGCCCGTGCCACATGCCGCTTCCGGCTCATCGGCATCAACCGGGCCCGGAGAGGCTCCGGGATGTCGAACCGACTCGAGAGCGTCCCGTCGTGGAGATCGCGAATGAGTGACTCCGCGTGCCGATCCCCCAGCCGGGCAATCTGCAGGAGAGTGCTCGGATTGGCGGTCATGACCAGCCCGACGTACGGGTCCGCCACTCCCGCCCGCAAAGCCGCGTAATACTTCGCCTCGGGATCGCTGATCTTCGTCACGGCATCCGGCACCGTGTACATCAGCTTCACCGCCGGCGACTGCAGCGCCTGGACGAGCCCGCTGATGTTCCCGCAGGGAAGTCCCGACGGGGTGCGGAACTTTTCATGGTCGCTCGCCGCCTGAAAGATGTTGAGCCGGTGCATCTGCGGATGGGCATCGAAGCTCCGGATCCCCCAGATCTGCCATCCGCGGCGGTAGTCTTCAACGAATCTGCGGGTGATCGGGACGTACTTCGTCGCCGCGGTCGTCCCGCTCGAGAGAGCGAACATCACGGCCGGATTGCGTGAGCCGAGAAGAGCTGTCGCCTCCCCTCGCATCGTCCGCTCCACATAGGGGAGCGCTCGGTCATAGCCGGCAATCGGCAGGGCGTATTGAAAGTCCCGGACATCCCGAACCCGGCCGAGCCCGTAAACGCGGCTGAACTCCGAGTCAGCATTCAGAGAGAGAATGTCCAGCAGAATCTGCCGCTGCGTTTCACGGCAGTCGTCGAGCTTCGCAAGGAACCGGGCCGCCTGACGGCGGCTCCGGTATCGCACTCCTGTTGCTCCGAGATATCGCAGGTGGCGCCACATGCGGTCGATTTCTCAAATCATCCTGTTTTGATGACGCGTTTCTATAAGGGACGCCCTACCTTTGGTAAGATTGATATCGCCCGTCGATGACATTTTGTTCACGGTTTTCCCAATCCCCCCTTCGGAAAACGCGGGAGCATGCCCATCGCTGAACTTGCACCGTATCGCCCAATGTCGTCGGGAGAAATCCCGATCATTGACCTGGATCGGGGTGTCGCCATCGATCGCAAGCATCGCCTGCTTGCGGAGTATCTTGCCCTCAAGGACGTCGATGGTCTCCTGATCCAGAGTCCGGCAAATTTTGCCTGGTTTACCGCCGGCGGAGAGAACGTCCGCCAGGGAACGCAGGAGCCGGTGGCTTCGCTGTTCATTACCCGCGACGCTCGCGTGGTCCTGACGAACAACGTCGCCTCAGGGCAACTGTTCGACCGCGAGCTCAACGGCTTCGGGTTTCAGCTCAAAGAGCGTCCCTGGCAGGAGACTCGCGATGTCCTTTGCCAGGACATGTGCCGGGGACGGAACGTCCTTTCTGACACCGGTCCGCAGTCGGTCGACCACGAGCTTGCGGACTTTCGAAGAGTCCTCGACGACGCCGAATGCGACGCGATTCGCGCGTTGTCGCGGGATATCTCCCATGCGGTCGAAGCGACCGCCCGCAACGTCCAGCAGGGTGATTCCGAGGCGGAGGTCGCCGGGCATCTCTCGCACCGTCTCCTGAGGCATGGGATCTCTCCCGTCCGAATGCAGGTGATGGCCGACTTCCAGGGGCATCGCTACCGGCACTGGGGATACGGCGAAGACCCCATCAACCGGCACTGTGTCATCACGGCGGTCGGACGGCGACGCGGGCTGTGCGCGGGAGTGACCCGCTCACTCTGCTTCGGCCAGCCTCCCGTCGCCATGGTCGAGACGCACCAGGCTGCGGCGATCCTGCTGGCGACATCGATCTATTTCTCGAAAGCGGGCTGGGAAGTCGCCGAGGTCTGGAAGCGCGTCGCCCGGATCTACGAGAAGCTCGGGATCGCCGAAGAGTGGCGACTCGCCGACCAGGGAGAGACCGTCGGCTATGAGGCCTCGGGGATCGCCGTGACCCCCGGGGAGACGCGGCCCCTCGCGTCGAAGATGGCGGTGCACTGGCACCCGAGCGTCCGGTTCGCCGCGACGGGAGAGACGATCCTTGTCCGGGACGATCAGCCGGAATGGCTCACGCGGCCCGACTCGTGGCCGATGATCACGGTGAACGTCAAAGGGGACAGGATTTCCTGCCCCGACATGCTCTGCCGTGAGACTTCGAGCGGCTGGGAATCGCAGTAGCCTCTTCCGATCGCGAATCGCGAACGGCTGCCCCCCGCCCTGGATCCTTGCTGATCGGGTGCAATCGCCCAGCGGGGCGACCTGCGAGGTCGCCCGACAAAGCGTCCGGCTGTGTTTCGTGCTACTTCTTGCGCCGCAGGACGTAGATCACATCCTGGCTCCAGTCGTCGACCGGCTCGGGCTTCTTGATGTCGCAGCGGAACGTGTACGTCTCGGCGATCTCGAACTGCGGCACCCGGCCAAGCAGGTCCCGCATCTGGGCGGCGGTGTAGGTCCGGTAGTGCATCTCATCTTCGATCCGGAACTCGGTCGTCGGGGTCACGACGTCGATGTTCATCCCGAGATGCTCCATCCGCCCCTTTCGATCGAGCTCCTTCGTCCACATGTAGGAGGTGACCGTGGTCCCGCCGCGGCGGCCGGTCCAGGACTCCTCATCCATCAGCTCCCCCCGACTCGCCAGGAGATGCAGTCCGAGCAGATAGACCCCGCCGGGGTTGAGAGCCTCGGCCATACAGCGGATGTGCCCCTCCGCCTGTTCTTCGGTCCCGAGATGGCGGAACGTGTTGATGAGATTGAACGCGCCGTCGACGCGACGCTTCAGCCGGAAGTCGGACATGTCCGCAACAGTGACCGATTCGGGGAGTTCCTGCCGATGCAGCCGGCGATTGCAGTATTCGACCGCCTTGGGATTCAGGTCGTTGCCCGAGACCTCGTAACCGTACTTCGCGAGCTTGACCAGCAGCCGGCCGGTTCCGCAGGCGGGCTCGAAGACCCGTTTCACAGGCCGGAGGGCGTGTTTCCGGAAGGCCGCGTCGATGAACCGGACCTCCTTCGCCCAGTCGGCGTTGAAGATCATGTCGTAGTACTTCGGGAAGTCGTAGATGCTGGCGGCAATCTTCCGGGTCTTCGGCATCGAAACGGTCCGGGTGTGGGATCACGAATGACTGGCGGTGAGGGTACGCGTGCGACAATGAACGGTCCACCCACTTCGACCGTGCCACGATGCGGTCGTCAGCTTTCAGT
>JAEYWB010000781.1 GCA_023429275.1 Planctomycetota bacterium | reverse complement strand
CACGCCGCCACCCCACATTCCTCTAGGTCTCGTGGGCTCGGATTTGTGTATAAGAGACAGACGCCGCACCTCGACCGGCTTGCCGCGGAGGGGGTGAAGTGCACTTCCGGCTACGTTTCGGGACCAGTCTGCAGCCCGACCCGGGCGGGCTTGTTGACCGGCCGCTATCAGCAGCGGTTCGGGCATGAGTTCAACCCCGGCCCGCCCAGCGAAGAGACGACCAGGATCGGACTTCCGGTCGAAGAGACGACGATCGCCGACCGGTTCCGCAAGGCGGGTTACAAGACCGGTCTGGTCGGCAAGTGGCACCTCGGCAACGGTGCGGAGTTTCATCCGCAGCATCGCGGCTTTGAGGAGTTCTACGGCTTCCTCGGTGGAGCGCACCCCTACTTCCCCGGGAGCCCGAAGAACAACCCGATCCTCCGCGGGACCGAGACGGTCGAAGATCCCGAGTACCTGACCGACGCATTCGCGAAGGAAGCGACCGCCTACATCGACCGCCACAAGGCAGACCCATTCTTCCTGCTGGTGACGTTCAACGCCGTTCACAATCCCCAGCAAGCGAAGCCCGAGCACTTCGAGCGGTTCAAGGACCTCCCGACTGAGTTGAGGCGGACCTACGCCGGCCTGCTGACCGGCCTCGACGACGCGGTCGGATCGGTCCTCGGCAAGCTCAAGGACGAGAAGCTCGACCAGAACACCCTCGTCATCTTCTTCGGCGATAACGGCGGACCGCAGGCAAACGGATCGAAGAATGGTCCGCTCCGTGGCCAGAAGGGAACCACCTGGGAAGGGGGCGTTCGCGTCCCGTTCGTCTTCAAGTGGCCGGGAAAGCTGAAGGCGGGAAGTGAGTATTCACAGCCGGTCATTCAGCTGGATGTTCTGCCGACCGCCCTGGCGGCTGTCGGGCAGCCGGTGGAAGACAAGAGCGTCGATGGTGTGAACCTGCTCCCCTTCCTGAAGGGCGAAGAGTCGGGGGCTCCGCACGATCGTCTCTACTGGCGGTCGGGGCCCCAGAGTGCGATTCGCCAGGGGGACTGGAAGCTGGTCAAGGCGACCGGCGTCGACTCGCCGCAGCTCTTCAACCTCAAGTCCGACATCGAAGAGCAGAACGACCTTTCCTCGGCCGAGCCGGAAAAGGTGAAGGAGCTGCAGACCGCCTGGAACGCATGGAGCGAGACGCTCGTCGCACCGAAGTGGCGGGGGGCTCGAGCCAACCCGAACCGGCAGCAGCAGAACGACCAGAAGCCGCGCCAGAAGAAGAAGGCGGCACAGGCCGCGCAGTCCACTTGAAGTTCCTGAGCCTGGGGCAGGCACGCGCTTGCGTCACTCCTGCGACATGCCTGCCTCTGTGGTTCACTCCCGACGTTTGATCCCGTTCACAGACCCCGCCGACGCGCCCGATTCGACATCCCCGGACGACATCATGTCACGACGACGACTTGCCTTCACTGCCTTTGCTTTCGCCTGGATGGCCCCGCTTGCCGCGCAGGCTGCGGACTCGCCTCAGGATCCGGCCAGGATCGAATTCTTCGAGAAGAAGGTTCGGCCGCTGCTCGTCAACAACTGCTACAACTGCCACTCGGCTGACAACAAGGCGGCCGGCGGCCTGCGGGTCGACGATCGCAACGGCCTGCTCGCGGGCGGGGGCCGCGGCAAGGGAGTGATCCCGGGGAAGGCCGCCGAGAGCTGGATCATCAAGGCGGTTTCGCACACCGAGGGGAAGCTCAAGATGCCCCCGGACTACAAGCTCCAGGACGAGGAGATCGGGATCCTGACGAAGTGGATCGACGACGGAGCGGCCTGGCCCGCTCTCGAGATCCCGGACGATCTGAAGAGGACCCCCGCGGACTATCCCAAGCTCAAGGCGGAGCACTGGGCGTGGCAGCCGCTCACGAAGTCAGCTGTCCCCGAGGTGAAGAACGCGGCCTGGGCGAAGGACCCGATCGACCGGTTCCTGCTGTCGACGCTGGAAGCGAACGATCTCGTGCCGGTGGCCGATGCCGACAAGTTGACGCTCCTTCGCCGCGTGACGTTCGACCTGACGGGGCTCCCCCCCTCTCCCGCCGAGATCGAAGCCTTCCTGGCCGACAGCTCCGAAACCGCCCTCGAAACGGTCGTTGACCGCCTGCTCGCTTCGAAGAGCTATGGCGAGCACTGGGGCCGGCACTGGCTCGACGTCGCCCGCTATGGCGAGTCGACCGGTTCCGCCCGGAACCTGCCTTACCCTCAGGCGTGGAAGTATCGCGATTACGTCATCGATGCGTTCAACAACGACAAGCCGTACGACCGCTTCGTCCAGGAGCAGATTGCGGGCGACCTTCTCCCCTCGGATTCCGAGGAGAAGAAACGTGAGCAACTGATCGCGACCGGCTTCCTGGCGCTCGGAGTCAAGGACGTCAATCAGCGGTTCAAGGTCCGCTTCGTGATGGACAACATCGACGAGCAGATCGATACCGTGACCCGCTCGGTCCTCGGCGTCACGGCGAGCTGCGCCCGGTGCCACGACCACAAGTTCGACCCGATCCCGCAGGCGG
>JAEYWB010000763.1 GCA_023429275.1 Planctomycetota bacterium | reverse complement strand
GAGGAGAACCGCGTCCACGTCCATGACCTGCAGGCGACGATCCTCAAGCTGCTCGGCTTCGACCACGAACGGCTGACGTACCGCTTCGCCGGCCGCGACTTCCGACTGACCGACGTGCATGGTCACGTGGTTGACGCTCTCATTGCCTGATCCCGTTTCACGAGTTGTTTTGGCACAGCTGGGATTTGGGGTTCGTTCGACTAGCCGGAACGCGCTGGCGTCCGGTTCGAACCGGGGGCTAGCGCCCGCCGGCTGATGGACGCACCCCGAAATCCTTGGTGTGACAAAGCACGAGCCCTGCGATCTATCGGGTGAAGCCGAACGCCCCGAGATCGATTGGCGGAACATCCGGTCGACGCTGCGGCCCGAGCTTCGGGCCGGGGGGCTCGAAACGGACCTGGTGCGGGTCGGGAAGCCGAAGCACGCTCGCCTTGCCGCGGACCGGAGAGTCGATCTTCAGACGGAACTCCCGTCCGGGGATGTCGACGAACCCGGGATCGTCTCCCGTGAGGCAGTCGGTCTCGACGATGCGGCCGTCGAACTCGCCGTGGCATCGCCGCCAGCCGCTCTTGAGCCAGCAGTTCTGAAGCTTGACGTCGCCCGACTCGTCGACGATCGACAACAGGTTTCCCTCGGCGGCGGTGTAGAAGATGTTGTTGGCGACCTCCGCCTGCTGCTGGTTCGTCGTCAGGCGGAAGAGACAGGTCTTGCTCGTCCGGAGCGAGACGACCGTGTTATGGCAGAACCAGAGAGGGCCCTTGCGATTCTGATCCGGCGGTCCGCTGTCTCCGCCGAAGTGAACGATCTGGTTGTTGTCGTTCCCCTCATGCTCGATGAAGACATTCCCATAGACATACGCGACGTCGTAGTTGGGCCGCTCCCGAAGGTAGGCTCCCTCCTGGGCGTCGACGAGATCGAGCTGCTTGTTGCCGCCGTCGATGAGGGAGTACCGCACGACGAGCCCCGCCGAGCGGTCCTTGAGGTTGTTTCCCCCCGCCCCGGGGATGAGGGGGCCGAACCGGCAGGTCTGGAACGTGATGCCGTCGGTCTCCGTATAGCTGTTGTGCTCGTAGATGCTCCCCTTGTTGCCGTTCGAGTAGATTGAGCAACCTTCGACGAGGATCGACTTCGTCTCGTGGTTCGTGAAGAAGCCGTTGCCGCAGTCGTGCATCCGGCAGTTGCGGAAGACGAGGTTCTCCCCTTTCTCGACGTAGATCGCCGAGGCGGGCTCGGTGTATTCCGCCAGGCCCTTTCGCCCGAGGAAGAAGTTCCCCTTGCGGGCATGGCAGATGTCGAGGTTCTCGATCGTGATCCAGCCCGGCATGACAAAGTAATTGTCGCTCGGGGGGCCGATGACGATGACTCCCCGGACCTCGCCGGGGAAATCGAGTCCGGGAGGGGTGACGGCGTCATTCCCGTCCAGGACGGGCAGCTCCCCCGCCGGACCCGGGAGACCGCGGATGATGATCGGCTTCCCGGCGGTGCCGCGCTGCGAGAGGCTGATCTTCGAGCGGTACGGCTCCGGTCGATAGGGGATCTCGACAACATCCCCGGGCAGGAGCCGGCTCCAGGGGACCTGCGAAAGGGACTTGAGCGGACCTTCGGGGCTGACGCGGTACGTCTCCGCCGAGCCGGAAGAGGCCGCCATGAGCCAGATCGCCAGTACGGCGGTCGCAATGGCCGTGCGATGCCAGTCCGGAAAGAAGGACAGTCCGGAGATCGAGGGGCTGGCGGCGCGCGGCATCGGCATGATTGTCCTCCCGACAATCATGCCCCCGGATGGCTTCGGTGAAAGCTTCAGTCACCCGTTTCGCAGTTCGACGACCCAACGACCCGAACGATTCTGACGGCTGGCGAAGTTGTCTCGCGGAGAGGGCTGGATATCAAATCCGACCTTCGCGGTGGTCGTCGCGGCGGCCTGGCCAATCGACGAGCCATCGACGTAGCAACGCTGAAGCGCGCTCCGCTGCGCGTCGCGGCTGAACGGTTCGGTTCACGTGATGGCGTTACTCGTCGTCGTCGCCGTCCTTCTCCCCCTTGTCCGCAGGACCCGCGGCGCCCGGATTGTTGAGCCGGCCCTGGAGGACCTTCTCGCGGACCTCGGCGAGGACCTTCGGGTTCTCTTCGAGGAAGATGCGGGCCTTGTCCCGCCCCTGGCCGATCTTCGTGTCGCCGTAGGCGAACCACGAGCCCATCTTCTGGATGATCTTGTCGTTGACCGCCATGTCGAGGACGTCCGCCTCGAGGCTGATCCCCCGGCTGCCGATCATGTCGAACTCGGCGACCCGGAACGGCGGGGCGACCTTGTTCTTGACGACCTTCGCCTTCATCCGGATGCCGATCGTCTCTTCGCCGGCGGTCAGGGTCGAAATCCGGCGGACGTCGACACGGCACGAGGCGGCAAACTTGAGGGCCCGGCCCCCCGGCGTCGTCTCGGGGCTGCCGAACATGACGCCGATCTTCTCGCGGATCTGGTTGATGAAGATCACGCAGGTCTTCGCCTTGGCGATCACCCCGGTCAGCTTCCGCATCGCCTGGCTCATCATCCGGGCCTGGCGGCCGACGTGGCTTTCGCCGATCTCTCCGTCGAGTTCCGCCTTCGGGACGAGGGCGGCGACCGAGTCGACGATGATGATGTCGACCGCGTTCGACTTGATGAGCATCTCGGCAATCTGCAGGGCCTCTTCGCCGTGGCTCGGCTGGCTGACGAGCAGTTCTTCGAGGTTGACGCCGAGCCGCTTCGCCCAGGCAGGGTCGAGGGCATGTTCGGCGTCGATGAAGGCCGCGATTCCCCCCGCCTTCTGGGCGTTGGCGACGGCGTGCAGGGCGAGAGTCGTCTTGCCGCTCGATTCCGGGCCGAAGAGCTCGATCACCCGGCCGCGGGGAAAGCCCATGCCGCCGAGGGCGAGGTCGAGGGAGAGGGCGCCGGTCGAAATGCCGTCGATGATCTTGGTGCCGGGATCGGCGAGCCGCATAATCGATCCCTCGCCAAACGCCTTGGTGATCTGACCAAGGGTGTTGTCGAGCATCTTCTCATGGGCCGACTGGGCACCATTCGAGGAGGCCTTGCCGGATGCTGCTGGAGCGGACTTGGTTTTGGGAGGCATAGCGACCTCGAAAGCGGGGCTTTGGAACGGGTGACGCTTCTTGGAACGAGTAGGTGGACAATAGTATCGGTGGGGTGTCGGGCCAGCAACGGCAAATCCCCCCCACTAAATCGTGGGCCGGCAGCGATGTCGGCCCCTTCCCATGGGGGCGCCTCAAGTTCCGATTCTGCCGGCTATGCCGAGCGGGCCGATGAGGCAGGCTTGTCGAGATGTGACACGGTGAGTTTCGGCAACCGCCCCCACCTTTTCTCCGCGGGGCGTTTTCGCCGCGACCCATATTGAAGGTGTGAGACGGCGGTCGGGGTCTGCCCGGATCGGGAAGTTTCCCGCTCCCGGACGATCTGCCCGTCCATCCCCCACTCCGCGCGGAGTCTGCCTGAGTCGGAACCTCCCGCGGCCTCCTGATCCTCCCAGCCCTTCAACAGGAAGCGACCGGACGGATGGCCTACATCCTGTTCCTGATGGCAAACGCCGCGCTCTTCCTGCGCCCGGCGGAACTGATCCCCGCCCTGGGGGATGTGCCGCTTTACCTCTACCTGATTGTCGCCGCGGTTCTCTGCGCGATCCGGCCGATCCACAACCAGCTCCGGCTGACGACGCTCGTCCAGCAGCCGGTCAACCTGTGCGTCGTCCTCGTGACGGTCTGCGTCGGCCTCTCGCACCTCTCGCTCGGCCAGGTCGGGATGGCGTTCAAGAGCTGGAACGCGATGGTCAAGGTGATGCTGTACTACATGGCCCTCGTGGCGGTCATCACGACCCCTCTCAAGCTGCGGGGCTTCCTGATGACGACGGCGCTCGCCGCCACCGTCATGATCGGCATGAGCATCCTCGACTTCAACGCCTGGGTCGAGGAGTGGTCCGGCCGCGGCGATCTGTGGGAAGTCCGTGAGCTGGAGAAGGACCTTCCGGAAGACGCCCCGAACAAGCAGCTCAGGCATGTCGTCGACTGGGGTGAAGTCAGCGCCGACGGCGAACAGCAGTGGATCTTCCGGATCACCGGTCTCGGAGTCTTCAAGGATCCGAACGACCTCGCGCTCGTCCTGACGCTGACAACGATCATCTCGTTCTACTTCCTCACCGACCCGAAGACGGCAGGTGTCCGCTACCTCTGGACGATCCCGATCGGGCTCTCGTTCTGGGCGCTGGTGCTGACTCACTCTCGAGGCGGCCTGCTCGGGATGGGGGTCG
>JAEYWB010000716.1 GCA_023429275.1 Planctomycetota bacterium | reverse complement strand
CTCTTTTTCTCGACGACGAGGCACGCCATGCGGTCAGTCATCAACGGGCCGACAACCGCAGCCCGGTGGAGTCCCTCGGCCGAGTCCGGCGCCTCGACGATCCGTCCGCGGACTGCGAATTTTCCGGAAGCGATGTCGACCATCGTACCGAGCGCGATCTGCGGGCCTTCCCATTCGAGATCGGCGGGATGGAGACCTGCGAAGACTCGAGAGCGGGCCATCAAGGGATGGCCGTCCACAATGATCGGGAAGGATTCACTCTCGCTCACGACATCTCCTCTCATTCCTGGCGGCAGGCTCCCCCTGCGGGATTCTAAGCGGTGCCTGACTCGAACGGCCCGTCTCAGCACGTCGGCCGCACATCACTTCCAGGTGGGGGCCGCAGGCACAGGACGAACATCAACTTCTAGATGAGCCGGCGTCCCTCCGGCGTCAGCGCCAGACCGCGTTGGCCGTCTTCGACGATCAGGCCTCGCTGGAGCAGCCACCGCTGCGAGTCCGCCTCTCGCTCATTCTCCGGGCTCCACCACGCGTCGCCGGCGATGCATTGCAGAACGCGAAAGTCTGCGGCGGGAACAGGCGTCTCCGGCCTCTCTTCCCGCGGTCCGCGATTGTTGGCCGCCGCCGTCGCCGGATCGCTGCGCCGTCCCGCCGGGCCCCACGAGTCGACGGTGCGATCCCACCTCACGACGAGCTTGCCCAGCAGCCATTTCATCGGGGCGAACACCAGCTGAAAGAGGAGTTCGAGCAAGGCTCCAATGAGTTCGAACAAGGCTCCAAGAAGTTCGAACAAAGTTCCGATCCTTCGCTCCGACTGAGACCCGAACCTTACGGCGTCTTAACCGCGTCGCCGACGTTCTCCGTTCATCGGTGTCCGCAGTCGAAACCAGGGTCATCTCCTTGAAGGCGAGACGCCCCACGGCTCCGTAGCACGGCTTTACAGGCAGCCCCGAACTGTCCCGGGTTCAGATGCCTTTCATCGGGAGCGGGAGCTTTCGTCCGAACGCGTCGGCCACTGGCGGCGGTGTCGCAGCCTTGAGGCTGTCCGGAATCTGCCGCTGGAGTTGTCTTGAGACATCCCCGGCTTTCGTTCCGTCGTATTCGTCCTCCAACTCGCTCAGCGTCTTGCGGATCTCTTCGAGCTTTGCCCAGGCCTCTTTCTCCCGAGCCGCGACACGCTCTTCGTAGACCTGGCGGACGAGGGGCTCGACTTCCAGAGCGTCGATCTGCTGCTCACGGAACGCCTTCAGCTCGTCGCGGAGTTTCTGGATCTCTTCGGGTGCGGTCGGAACCGGAATCGTCTGTTCGGAAACCGTGGTCCTGATGACTTCCGTCTTGCGGACGGCGCCATCGATACGCTTGTCGACGACTTCCGTCTTCTTCACCGGGCCCCGGACCCGCAGGGTCGGCTTCCCGTCCGGTGGATAGGAATGAAGTGAGCTCATCGGTTTATTCGCCGCAGGCTTGTCCTCTGCGTGAAGCCAGCCCAGCGCGAGACCACAGACCATCAACACGAATAGTAAACGTGCCATCAGCCCACCTCCCCTGTTGAATCGGCCAATTTCGGGAAGCGTAGGAAACCCGTCACCGGCGGATGAAGAGCAATCTGCCGGCAGGGAGCCCGGCGCCCGATGCCGGCCGAAGAAACGGGATGGGTGGCTCGTCAGAGTGACGCGCCGCTCGAGGCCGGTTTCGGGCGGTCGAACGGCCACCGCAGACCTTCCCTGAAACGGGTTCCTCGGGCCCTCCGTATCCTCCGCTTTGCTGACTGAAAACGTCGCCCTAAACATCTGACATTTAAGAGGAAGCGACACGTCCCCCACGTTTGTTGAGGAGGGAGGTTTGCAGTACAATTCGAGTCCGCGATGCAGGCGCATTCGCTGGAGGCGCATTCCTCCATAACGTGCTTGCAAATAAAGAGTTGCGAAAGCGAACGGACGTCGCTGCGGGACGCCGGACGCATGAGGGAGCGGTTTCTTGGTCGATCAGCCGAATGACAGTCCGTCCAACGAGGGTTTTGACGCCGGGACGGGGGCCACTGGGGACGACCGTATCCAGCGGATGGACATCCGCGAGGAGATGCAGCAGAGCTACCTGACGTACGCCATGAGCGTCATCGTCAGCCGGGCTCTCCCCGACGCCCGGGACGGTCTCAAGCCCGCCCAGCGGCGGATTCTGGTCGCGATGAACGACCTGAACCTCGGTCCCAACGGGGGCCGGATCAAGTGCGCCAAGATCTCGGGCGACACCTCGGGGAACTATCACCCCCACGGGGAAGCGGTCATTTACCCGACGCTCGTCCGTATGGCCCAGGACTGGGTGATGCGGTCGACGCTGGTCGACAAGCAGGGGAACTTCGGCTCGATCGCCGGTCTTGGCCCCGCGGCGATGCGGTATACCGAAGCGCGGCTCTCGCAGGCGTCGGCCGAGATGCTCGACGACCTCAAGCGGGACACGGTCGACTACATCCCGACGTACGACCAGCGGGGGGAAGAGCCGGTCGTCCTGCCGTCGCGGTTTCCGAACCTCCTCGTCAACGGCTCGACCGGCATCGCGGTCGGGATGGCGACGAGCATTCCGCCGCACAACCTGGTCGAGGTGGCGAACGCGGTCCAGGTTCTGATCGACAACCCGGACGCGACGATCGACGACATCATGGCGGTCCTGCCGGGGCCGGACTTCCCGACCGGGGGCGTCATCTGCGGACGTTACGGCATCCGCCAGGGCTACATGACCGGGCGGAGCACGCTGACGGTCCGGGCGAAGGTCGACTTCGAGACCGAGAAGAACACCGAAGTCATCGTGGTGAGCGAGATCCCGTATCTCGAGACCCGCGACCGCATCAAGGAGAAGCTCGAAGAGCTCATCAAGGAAGACAAGATCAAGGGGATCTCGCGGGTTGTCGACTACACCGACCGCAAGACCCCGACCTGGCAGGTGCGGCTCCACATCTACCTGAAGCGGGACGCCGACCGGGAAGTCGTTCTCAACCAGCTCTACAAGTACTCGCCGCTTCAGACGACCGTCAGCGTCATCCTGCTGGCGCTCGTCGGCAACCGGCCGCAGACGCTCACGATCCGCGAGCTGCTCCAGGAGTTCATCCGGCACCGCGTGACGGTCATCCGCCGCCGGACGGAGTTCCTGCTGGCGGAAGCCCGCCGCCGGAAGCACACCGTCGAGGGGATGTTGATCGCGCAGATCGACATCGACCAGATCATCGACACGATCCGCAAATCGCCGAGCCGGGCCGAGGCGAAGGTCCGGCTGCAGGCGATCAAAATGCCGGCCGAGCTCGTCGCGCGGGCTCTCGGAGAGGAGGGCTTCAAGCTCTTCCAGGAGGAGCAGGGAACGGCCGACGCCTACTCCCTCTCGCCGAATCAGACCGAGGCGATCGTCAGCATGCAGCTCGGCTCGCTCGCGAACCTCGAGCGGGAAAACCTGCAGGGAGAGCACAAGGCCCTTCTCGAGGACATCCTCGAGTACCTCCGGCTCCTCTCGAGCGAGTCCAATATCCTCGCCCGCGTCCGCGAGGAGATGGACGACCTCAAGCTGAAATTCCCGGACAAGCGGCGGACCGAGGTTTCCGAAGACGAACTGACCGACGTCGACAAGGACGAGCTCATCGCCGAAGAGCCGATGGTCGTCACCCTCTCGCAGCGGGGGTACGTCAAGCGGACGCAGCTGAGCGTCTACCAGGCACAGAACCGCGGGGGCAAAGGGATCGCCGGTGCGAAGTCGGACGAAGACGACCCGACGGAGCACATGTTCGTCTCGAGCACGCACGCCTGGCTGCTCTTCATGACGAACACGGGCCGCGTCTTCAAGCAGAAGGTGTACGACCTACCGCTCGGCGGACGGACGGCGAAGGGACGTGCCCTGGTCAACCTCCTCTCGCTCGGCGAGGGGGAGACGGTCCAGGACTGCATCGACGTCCGGCAGTTCACCGAGAGCGAATCGCTCCTGATGGCGACCCGCGACGGGACGGTCAAGAAGACGTCGCTCGACAAGTTCGCGAACATCAAGGCGGGCGGGATCATCGCGATCAAGCTCGACGAGGGGGACGCCCTCATTGATGTCGTGAAGGTCGCGGCGGGACAGGACATCGTCCTCAGCACCGCGAGCGGCATGGCGATCCGCTTCTGCGAGTCCGATGCCCGGGCGATGGGCCGCGACACCATGGGTGTCCGCGGGATCAAGCTCGGCAAGGGAGACACCGTTGTCGGCCTGACGGTCGCCGAAGAGGACGCCACCCTCCTCACCATCTGCGAGAACGGCTACGGCAAGCGGACCCCCTTCGGGATCGTCACGGACGATGAAGAGGAGGGGGAGGAGAACGGCGCCGAAGCGGCGGCACCGGAACCGGCAGGGGCCGGGGGTGACGAGGAATCGGCCGGCGACGAAGGAGCCAGCGAATCGAGCGGGATGCGATATCGCCGCCAGAAGCGCGGCGGGAAGGGTCTCCGCGACATCAAGACCACCGCGCGAAACGGCGCGGTCGTCGCGACCGAGGCGGTCCATGACGGCGATGACGTCCTGATGGTCTCGCAGTTCGGCATGATGCAGCGGATCCGCGCGAAGGACATCAGCGTCATCGGCCGGAACACCCAGGGAGTGCGGATCATGCGGCTCGACGAGGGGGACAAGGTCGTCAGCATCGCCCGCATCCCTGCGGAGGTCGCCGAGTCCGAGACCCCGCCCGCGGCTCCCGGCCCGGCGTCGCCGCCCCCCTCGGAGCCGGCTTGAGCCAGTCGCGGCAACAGTGGAAGCCGGGACGTGCGGGTCGTGCCCGCTCGAGTCCGGGTCGCCCTCCCGGTTCCGATTCTGCCGCCCGCGGATCCCCTACTCGCCTGCTTTCTTCGCGGCGGCTTTCGTCTGGAA
>JAEYWB010000695.1 GCA_023429275.1 Planctomycetota bacterium | reverse complement strand
GCCGCGGCCAGAGCACCTTTATGGTCGAGATGACTGAGACCGCGCGGATCCTCAACGCCGCGACGGAACGCAGCCTCGTGATTCTCGACGAAATTGGTCGCGGAACGAGCACCTACGACGGAATCTCCCTGGCGTGGGCGATCACCGAGTACATCCACGACGAACTTCAGTGCCGGACCCTGTTCGCCACGCACTATCACGAGCTGACCGCCCTCCCCGATTCTCTTCCGTGCGCCATGAACTGGAACGTCGCCGTTCATGAGCGAGAGGGGGAGCTCGTCTTCCTCCACAAGATCGTCCCCGGCGGCGCGGACCGGAGCTACGGCATCCATGTGGCGCGGCTCGCGGGAGTGCCGCGGCATGTCATCGACCGGGCCGGAACGATTCTCCATCAGCTGGAGAACGACCACCAGGACGTGACCGGCAAGACGACGATCCCGCAGAGAAAGCGGACGTCAAAGCACAAACAGCTCGCGTTGTTCAACCCCGACGAGCACCCGGTGGTCGACGACCTTCGTCGGCTCGCCGTTGACGGACTCTCGCCCGATCAGGCACTCCTCGAGCTGCAACGGCTCCGCGGGCAGGTGAAATGAAAAGCGGGCCGCAGGCAAGCAGCAACCGGTCGGGAAGAGTGTCTCTTCCTGCCGACGACTGACAGCCAACGACCCGCTTTCCCTATTGAAAACGCGGGGCCGTTTCCTTCCCTCGCCTGGGACCCCCCTGAGATGGAAACGGCACCGCGATAGCTCTTCGAAGATTCGACGGACCTGCGAGGGGCTGATGGCGATCAGGCCGCTTTCAAGTGGTCAATGAAACCGGGGCGACCTGGGATCTCGTGCTTTGGCACAGCCAGGACTTGGGTTCGTGAGATCAGCCGGAACGCGCTAGCGTCCGGTTCGAACCGGGGGCTAGCGCCCGCCGGCTCATGGACGCAACCCAAAATCCTTCGCGTGACAAAGCACTAGAAGTCGCAGCCGCGGAAGATCAGGGCCAGAAGGATGATCGGAAGGGGAAGCCCCAGCAGCCATGCGGCGAGGGCATACTTGACCTTGCCGGCGCGATCCTGGAGGTCTTCGTTGATTTCTTGAAAGCGACGCATGTCTCGTCTCCTCGGAGGTACTGGTTGGCTCGTGAAAGGGACATTTGCAGGCCCCATGCCAAACCGGGGGAAGATGCGTCGTCCTCGGCGTAATGTCTTTCAGGGGAAAGGATAGCGGATGATGTGGTGATCGTGGTCGTACGAGATCATCAATCTCAACCGCAGTCTTATGGCTGGTGAGCGACCATCGCCGACTCCGCGCGGAGTGGTGTGTGAAGCGGTGGCATCAGAGGACATCGATTCGGGCACAATCGGGCATGCTCCACCCGTCCGTCCATCCATCCAGGGATGGCGCGCTTGATCGGCCAGAGGTCCTGTCTGCCGATTGATCTCATGAGGGGAATGGACGGAGCGCTCGAGGCTGCGCAAGGGGTGAAACGCTGCGCCGGTGGCCCGAGCCTCGTGATGAACGGGAGATTCTGAGCGGGGAGGCTGAGTTTCGAGGCGAAGCAGGATTGCATGCCCGATTCGGGCCGAGCTCCTCTGAGACCCCCGAGGCAGAAAGGGACGGCCGAGGGGCCAATACCCAAGGGACTCGGGCGATGCCAAAGAAAAATGGCGGGCCACCAACTTCCTCCCCCGCCAGGCCCATGTCTGCTTCCGGCAGACCAAGTTAAAAGTCCGGCTGAACCCTTTCAGGTTCAGGCGGACAGTCTGGCCCGCTGGCCCGCCGTTGACACCTGCGGGGGAGAGTAGAATCGAAGTCACCGGTGAGGTGATGACCTCATCAGGTCAATTGCGGCAAAATATCGCAAAGTTGCGTGCGGATCAGCACGCGCGCAGCAAAAGACGGCAGGCGGAATGCCACCTGCCGTCTTGAACTGCTTCCTGACCGCCGGGCGACAGTTACTTGATCGTTCCGCCATAAATGGCGGCGTCGCCGAGGGTTTCCTCGATACGGATCAGCTGGTTGTACTTGGCGATCCGGTCGGTGCGGCTGGCGGAGCCGGTCTTGATCTGGCCGGTCCCGAGGGCGACCGCGAGATCCGCGATCGTCGTGTCTTCGGTCTCGCCCGAGCGGTGGCTCATGACGGCGGTGTAGCCGTTCTTGTAAGCGAGGTTCACGGCCTGGATCGTCTCGCTGAGAGTCCCGATCTGGTTGACCTTCACCAGGATACTGTTGGCGACGCCCTTGTCGATCCCCATCTGGAGACGCTGCGAGTTCGTGACGAACAGGTCATCCCCGACGAGCTGGCACTTCTTTCCGATGCGGTCGGTCAGCATCTTCCAGCCCTCCCAGTCGTCTTCGGAGCAGCCGTCTTCGATCGAGCAGATCGGGTAACGGTCCGCCCAGCCGGCGAGCATGTCGACGAGCTGTCCCTGGTCGAGCGTCTTGCCTTCGATCTTATAGATCTTCGTCTTGGCGTCGAAGAGCTCGGTGCAGGCGCAGTCGAGGGCAATCTTCACCTGATCGCCGGGGCGATAGCCCGCCTTCTCGATCGCGGTCATGATGACCTGCAGGGCCTCTTCGGAGTTCGTCAGGTTCGGGGCGAATCCCCCTTCGTCACCGACGGCCGTGCTCATTCCCTTGTCGGCGAGGACCTTCTTGAGGTGGTGGAAGATCTCGGCGCCGCAGCGGAGCGCGTCGGAGAACCGGTCAAAGCCCAGCGGCATGACCATGAACTCCTGGAGGTCGATCGGGTTGTTGGCGTGAGCACCGCCATTGATGATGTTCATCATCGGGGCGGGAAGGCGGGTCGCCGCGACGCCGCCGATGTAGCGGAAGAGCGGCTCGCGGAGGGCTTCAGTCGCAGCCCGGGCCGTCGCCATCGAGCAGGCGAGAATGGCATTGGCGCCGAGGCGGGATTTGTTCGAGGTGCCGTCGCACTCGATCATCGCCTTGTCAATCGCCCACTGGTCGAAGGCGTTCATGTCGAACAGGACGTCAGCGAGCTCCTCGTTGACGTTCTGGACCGCCCTTTCGACGCTCTTGCCGAGGTACTTCTTCTTGTCGCCGTCGCGGAGCTCGCACGCCTCGTGGGCGCCGGTGCTGGCGCCGCTGGGGACGGCGGCACGTCCGATCGTCCCGTCTTCCAGCTCGATATCGACTTCGACCGTCGGGTTTCCACGGCTGTCAAGAATCTGCCGTGCGTGCACGGACGAGATCGCGATACTCATCTGACGTTCTTCCTTCGAACGGGCGTCCGCACTGCGGACGAGAGGGGGTGGACCGGGTCAAAACCGGCGCGAGTTGTAGCAGACGACAGAGCAGCCACGCCATCACGGCGCGGGAAGCTGCCTCTGGACAAGAAGAGCAATCTTCCGGCCGTCGGGTGCCGGGGTCAGAAGTGGCTGGGCAGAAATGGTTTGCGGCGATCCTGTCGTGACAGGTCGGCGGGAGGCTCAAGTCGATGGAACAGCGGTGATGGCGCGTCCACGTGAAGTTGCCGAGCTCGAGCGAGTTCCCTCGCGGCGCTCGAACTCGACGACGGGGCGAAACTGAAGCGAGGGGACGCTCGGGACCAGTCCCCGCCCGGCGGCCAGCTGCGAGAACAGCCGCAGGCCGTTCCGCTCAGCCGAGCCGAGACGGAAGTGCAGGTTGTCCCGGAGGTAATCGGAGGCGGTCTTCTCGCTGAGCCCGAGCCGTGGCGCTTCCCGCCGTGCGATCTCGTCGATGCGAGTGACACCAAGGTCGCGGGCCTGTCCCAGGGCCGCTTCGACCCGCCCGAGGTTCGCGCCAGCGCGGGTCACCCACATCGCGAAGACGAAGGGGAGGCCGGTCCACTCGAGCCACTCGCGGCCGAGATCCCAGGTTGCGTGAAAGGTTTCGGCGGGTGGTTCGATCGCCCGGTCACCGATGAGCAGGATCGCATCGGCATCGGTATCTGCCACGGTCTTGCCGAGAGGCAGCTTGCGGAGTTCCGGCTCCACGCCGAATCGCTCGGCAAGCATGATCCGCGTCAGGGCGGCACTCGTCCGCGAGCCCTGGTCGAGCGCGAGCGTCCGGATCGAACCGATCGGAACCCGGCTGTAGAGCTTCACGCTCAGGACGTCCCCCCGCGTTGCGACGCAGGCATCGGAGACGATCTCGTATTCCGGATCCGAGAAGGCCTCGACCGAAGGAATCAGAGCGACGTCGAGTTCACCGCGGCTGAGCTGATCGGCAAGACGGCTCGGGACTTCGAGAATGAGCCGGGCCTCGGGACAGAGGTCGGAAAGCCCCTCGATCAGCGGCTTGGAGTTGAGGTAGCTGACCGCTCCAATCCGAATGGCAGACTCTTGGCATTCCTTTGCAGGCGTCCGAGTTGTGGCGATCATCGCAGTCCTTCCTGGAGCACTCCGGGAGATTATGGCGAGAATCGCTGCGAACCGCAATTCGTCGTCAGTCCGCGAGATGCGTCGAGTGCATCCGCTCAAACGGTGGTCCTTCGTACCCTCCACGCCCGGAGCGGTCAGCCTTCCGCCGTCAGCATCAAGCTGACAGCTGACCGCTCGGCGACGTCCCACCACAAACGAGCGAATGCACCCGTCCGCGTCGATTCCGCTCACGACCCTCTGACCGCAATTCCGCCTCCCGATTCACCGGTTGGCCCTGCGATCCTGCCGACGTCCCAATTCGGTCGGCGGAGATCTCGATCGCGGCAGAGATCGCTACGATGCGAGGCATGTCACTTTCCACTCTCCCGCTCAGTTATTGCACAAACGTCCACCCGGGACTGACGCTCGATGAGGTTCTTTCCGGGCTGTCGACCTACACAGGTCCGGTCCGGGACCGATTGGGAGCGCCCCTGGCCGCCGGTCTGTGGCTGGCCCAGCCGGTCATCGAGGAGATCGGGCGGAATTCCGCGGCCATCGAGCGGCTGCGCACGGAACTCGATCGACTGGGGCTGGTCTGCTACACGCTCAACGCTTTTCCCTACGGCAACTTCCACGGGGAGAGGGTCAAGGAGAACGTCTATCTTCCCGATTGGACGCAGGATTCCCGCCGGGCCTACACCGAGAGCTGTGCCCGAGTGCTGACGCAGCTGATGCGTCCGGGCGTCGAAGGGAGCATTTCGACCGTCCCGCTCGGCTTCAAGCCCTTGAGCACAGCGACGGATTTCCAGGACCGATGTGCCGAACAGCTGATCGCGACCGCCCGCGCGCTCGACGCGCTGCATGACGAGACAGGGCAAGTCGTCCGCCTCGCGATCGAGCCGGAGCCCTGCTGCGTCCTGGAGACCACCCCCGAGACCATCGCATTCTTCGACCGGCTCCGCGCGGCGGCCGATGCGGAGGGGGCAGGGGATGTGGTGCGGCGTCACATCGGCGTCTGCTACGACGTCTGCCATCAGGCCGTCGAGTTCGAGGACGTCGCCGCCTCGATCGACGCCCTGGTTCGGGCAGAGATCCGGATCAACAAGGTCCATATCACCTGCGCCATCGAGCTGGACTGCCCGTCCGATCCCGCACTGCGCGAAGAGCTGGCCCGCTATGTGGAGCCACGGTACCTTCACCAGACCTTTGCTCGCGGGGATGACGGCCGGACCGTGAACATTGTTGATCTGACTCGGGAGCACTGCGCGGCTCCGCCGGCTGACTTCGCGGGGGCAGGGAAGTGGCGGATTCATTTCCACGTGCCGGTCAACGCCCACTCCGATGGCGGACTGAAGACGACGCGACCCGACCTGGAGCGGGCGCTTCGGACGGTGTCGAATCTCGAATACGCGCCGCACCTCGAGGTCGAGACCTACACCTGGGGCGTTCTTCCCTCCGGAGAGAAGCCGGCCCTCGTGGAGGGACTGCTGCAGGAACTGACTGCGACGAGCGTGCTGCTGGGGAATCTTCGTCTGGGGAGTGCGGGGCTGTTGGGATGAGGGGGGCGTGGGCTGTGGGGCGAACGGTGAAGAGGCTGTCTTCGGAGTTGGAGGTCGCGGCGAGTCAAACGGGCCTCGCCGGGCCGCCGCCAGGTCTTTGGTTGCCCTGTCGGAATAATCGGCACCACCCGACCGTGCTGCGGAAAGCTACGGGTGAGTTCTGCCTCACTCGCCTCCACGCGGGGCTGCGAAACCTAGTGTTGCATCGAAGCGATGCACGATCGGCCCTCTCCTCGTCGCAGCGTCGCCTCTCCTGCGGGGTTAGATATGGAACTCACGACCGAAACCGACCTTGGACTTGTTCAAGACATTCTGAACGAACGGTCCCGAGAGATTGAGCAGCTGAAGTCCGAACTCGTTTCGAAGGACGACCTGGTTCAGGCGATTACCTCACGCCTGGAAGAGACCGTCGAGCAGCTCGATCGTCTGCAGCGGCAGGGGAATTCCCGTCCCGGGCCGGGTGGGACGGGTGGCGGATCGATCAAGGATGTGCTCGATTCGCAGAACGCGCTGTCGGAACGGGTCGACCAGTCGCTCGCCTGCTGGGAGTCCGCGGGGGCGTACTTCGAACAGATTCTGCAGCGTCTCGATGAGTTCGCGTCTCAGCCTCCCCGTCCGGCCGCTGGAATCGGAGCCGGTCCGGTCCAGGAGTCGACCGCCACGTCGTCCGTCTACGAACGGATGAAGGCCAATCTCCTCGCCAATGCGCCAGCTCTGCCGGCCGCGAGTCCTCCGCCGCTCGTGACGTCGTCTGCCGCCGCAGACAGCAGCGCCGGACAGGACCTCGGCGTGCCTCCGGTCCCGATCGATGTCGAGACCGCCAGTCGGGAAGAGCTGGCGGAGGCGGTCACGGTTCGCGACCAGTACATCACGCAGCTGATTCAGTCGTTCCGGACCCGTGACGATTCGATCCTTCAGCGGGTTGACTGGAACAAGCTGCAGTCGGCTCCCGAGGATCTCCGCCCTCAGCTCCTCGCGCTCGGGCAGCGCCTTCGCGAAAAGATTCAGCGGGAAGAGCTCGACCACTCGATGGAGCGGGCTCGCCTTGCCCGCGAGCAGGCTCGCATCGACCACGTCAAGCAGCAGCTCGAGGCTCAGATCCGCCGTCTCAGCAGCCCGCC
>JAEYWB010000694.1 GCA_023429275.1 Planctomycetota bacterium | reverse complement strand
CAAGAGCATCGAGGCAACATTCGAGAATGGCGACAAGGTCGCCGCCGAAGGGTTCTACATCCTCGACCAGGAGCGCGACATCGCGGTCCTCAAGATCGCCCGTCCAGCCGGCAAGCACAGTCCGGTCAAGCTCGCCCGGGAACTGCCGAAGAAGGGGACGCCGGTCGTGGCGTTCGGCTGTCCGAAGGGGCTCGACTTCTCAACGACCCAGGGGATCGTTTCCGGGATCCGCAAGCCGGAGTTCGGCAAGGAGCGGCTCGGCAATACCGCAACGATGATCCAGACCGATACGCCGATCTCGTCGGGCAACAGCGGCGGCCCCCTCGTCAACATGATGGGAGAGGTGGTTGCGATGAATACGCTCGCGTCCATCGCCGGCCAGAACCTCAACTTCAGCGTCTCCTCTCTCGACATCGCGGAACTCCTCTCCAGGAAGGGGAACAAGGTCCACGAGATCAATCCCAAGGCGATGCCCGAGGAAGACACTCTGATTTCGTTCCTCAACAAGTTCGATGACCTGTCGACGACCGAGCGGGGCCGGGTGCTCCTCGCGCAGGTCCAGGAAGTCGGGCTGACAGCCTGGGCGTTTCCCCTCGACCCGACCGACCGGATCAACGCCTACTGCATGAAACACCTTTCGAAGGCGGTCGAAGACAAGCTGAAGCTGAAGGTCCTCCGCAGCCGGGGGCTGGCGAAGTTTCAGCCGATCATCGTCTGCTCGTTCGAGTGGAGCCTTCCGGACGATTTCGTCCGCAATGGGGACATCGCCAGCAACCTCGGGCTGCGGCTGACCGTCATCACCCGTGATGTCGACAAGGAGGGGAACGAGGTGATCGCGATCGTCTACCGCGATTCGGCCGTTGTCGGAACCCTCTCGCTGGGAGCCCTGGCGGATGGCAAGATCACGAAGGCGATGGAGACGAACGTCCCCAAGTTCTTCGACAAGTTCGTGAGCTCGGTGCGGAAGGCAAAGCGGGAAGCGGCCGGCTCGAAGTAGAGACGAGGGAACTTAGCCACAGAGGGCTCCTGAATCAGCTTTCAGTGGCTTCCAGAGGGCGCAACGAAAACGCCTCGCACAAAAAAGCGAGGCGTTTTGCATTTCCAGGCTGAACCGGCCGCTCGACGTTACATGTCGTCGAGGTTCGGGGCTCCGTCGTTGTCGAAGGTCGGCGCGTCGTCCGAGGCGATCACGACGTTGTTCGAGTTGTCCAGGAAGATCTTGTCTTCGAGGATCTCGCGGATCACCGTCTGCATCCCCGGCTTGGCCATCTCTTCGACGAGCGGCGGCGATCCCCGGTTGAGCTGCACGAGCCGCTTCTGGATCAGGGTCGAGAGCTTGAACCGCCCCCCGACCTTGTTGACGATGCTCTCTTCTTTCAGTTCATCCAGCATATCTCGGTCGTCTCCAGGCGGCGTCTTCCAGGCCGGCAAACAAGCCTTGTCGCTCGCAAGCCATCGGCCGTCTCAGGTGGCAGCACGGGCTGCCAGTAGATCGCAAATCTCTCGTACGGCCCGGCTTAAGTCGTCATTGACGACGCAGTAGCGGTACGAATCCGCCAGTCTAAGCTCCTTTTGCGCCGTCTGCAACCGTCGCTGGATGACCTCCTCGGTCTCCGTTCCCCGGCTCCGGAGCCGCTTTTCGAACTCTTCCATCGACGACGCCGTCAGGAAAATCGACAGGGCATCGGGGTAGAGCCGCATGATGCTCTGGGCGCCCTCGACGTCCACCTCGAGAAGCGGCCACTTTCCGGCATCCCAGATCCGCTGGAGCTCGGATTTGAGCGTCCCGTACAGGTATCCGCTCCGGTGGACCTCGGCCCATTCGAGGAACTCCGACCGGGCCAGCTTCGCCTCGAACTGCGGCCGCTGGAGAAAGTAATAGTGTTTGCCATCGATTTCCCCGGGCCGGCTCGGGCGTGTCGTGGCCGATACCGCCATCTCGAGAGGGACGGGGGACTCGGCCAGAAGCCGCTGAACGACGGTCGACTTTCCGCTCCCGCTGGGGCCGGAGAGGACGACGATGTGGGGGGACTTTTCCACAGGTGGGGAGAGGGCGGACGAGGGGAGTGATGAGACGACACCGGCGGGCTGGCGGCCCCTTCGGCCGCCGGAGTGTATTCCGTCCTGTTCGCCGGTTCTATGTTCGCCGGCAATCGGCCACGGTAGGCTGTCGGGAGCGTCCCTTTCTTGCATCTCACCCGTTCGACAGATCGCCTCCCCTGGACAGCTCTTTTCCTCCCGTGGCCCTCGCCCCCACCTCGCGGCAACGCCCGCGTCGGGAAGCGGAGCCCGCGCCGCCCGCTGGAGACGATCCGGTCTCGCTGGCGGTCAATGCCCTCGTCGAAAGGGTCTCCCAGGTCCGCCGTCCGCGCGTCGGGCTGATCCTCGGGACCGGCCTGGGGGGGATCTCGGCGGAGCTGACCGGCGTCGAGCGTGTCCCGTATCGGTCGATCCCGCAGTTTCCCCGCTCGACCGCGCTGAGCCACGCCGGGGAATGGCTGTTCGGCGAATGGGCAACCGGCGACGGACCGGCGACCCCCGTGGCGGTCATGTCGGGGCGGTTTCACCTTTACGAGGGATACTGCTTCGAAGAGGTGACCAGGCCGATTCAGGTCATGGCGGCCCTGGGGGTCAAGACGCTGATCATCACGAACGCCGCGGGAGGTCTTGCAAGCGGCCTGCGGGTGGGCGACCTGGTGGTGATTCGCGACCACATCAACTTCACGTCGCGGTTTCCCTGCGGTGCTCCCGGCGATTCGGATTCCGAGGCCGAGCCGTGTCCTCTCGCCCGGCGCGGGGGAGAGATCTACGACGCGGCGTTGCAGGAGCAGTTGCTCAGGATCGCGGAAGAGGCCGGCATCCGGGCTCGCTCGGGGGTCTACATCGGCGTGACGGGGCCGAACTACGAGACGCGGGCCGAGTATCGCTTCTTCCGGCAGATCGGTGACCTCGTCGGGATGTCGACCGTCCCCGAGGCGCTCGCGGCGGTCCGCTGCGGGATGCGGGTCGCGGCTCTCTCGACGGTCACGAATGTCTGCGATCCGGACGACCTCGCCACGACGAGCGGAGACGAAGTCGCCGCCGCCGCCCGCGGGGCCGAAGATCGTATCCGGACGCTCCTCCGGGAATTCTTTCGCTCGTCAGTGTGAGACCTCTTCTCACGCCCGAAAGACGACATCTCCCCCGATCGGATAGACCTGATCGTCTGGTTCCCAGCGGATGCGGGTGCTGTCGGAGAACCGCGTGAACGCAGGCAGAACGAGGACATCCTTTCGAAGCAGGTAGCACGGAAGGTCGAGCCGGTCCCCGGCCAGTTCGAGGCGGACCTTCGGATGGAGATGCCCCGCAAGAGCCGGACGGCCGATCGGGTCCGGATGGTGACGCAGGGCGAACGGGCCGAGCTCCGCGTCGTCGGGCAACGTGGTCATGCTCCAGGCGACCGGCGGCTTCCCCGCCTTGATGTCGTGATTCCCCCGGACGAGCCGGACCGCAAGATCGGGCCGGGCGGACCGCCAGCGGGTCACCGCCTCGAAGGTCGTTTCGCATCGTCCGCGACGGGCGTGGATCAGATCCCCCAGGATGATGAGCTCCGTCGCTCCGGTCCGGGCGAGGAGCTGGTCGAGAGACGCGAGGTCCTCGCCGGTCGCGTCGGGAATCGGGATCGAGGCCGCCCGGAAGGTGGCTGCTTTCCCCAGATGGAGATCGGCGACGAACACGGACCGACGAGCCGGCCACCAGACTCCCCGCTCGGGGGTCAGCAGAAGCCGTTCACCTCCGAACGTGATCTCGAGATCCCCTTCGCCACGAGCGTCGATCGTCGGCGCTGCGACGCCCTGGATTTGCTCCGCCATCTCGCCCGGCCTTTGCCGTTTCCCTGTCACTTGCTCCTCCTCCCTGGTTCATGTCGGGCGGTTGCACGCCGATGACTCCGCTCAGTTCTCAACTCCTCGGATTTGTGGAGAAACCACGGATAACACGGATTATGGCGACGTTCGATCTCAGTCTGACATTGGGGGCTGGTCTTTTCCCGTCAGGTCAGTCGTTGCCATCACCATCGATGTCCGTGCGTCTCTCCGTGAAACCCGTGTTATCTGTGGTCCATCCTCCGAATTAACTCGCTGGTCCCGCAGCCCGCTCCAGCGCCTCCTGCATCCGCCGGATCCGGTCCGAGAGCTTCTCGGACGACAGACGGTCCCGCAGGCGGTCGACCATCAGCGGGAAGGCGAGTGGCGTCAGCCGCTCGGTCCGG
>JAEYWB010000784.1 GCA_023429275.1 Planctomycetota bacterium | reverse complement strand
GCAACGAACCTCGGTTGCATTCTCTCGCGGAACAAGGAGAACAGCGTCGCGGTCATCGACCTCGACCTTGCGCTGGGCGATGCGGACGTCTGGCTCGACATCATCCCGGACTACACGATCCAGGATGTCGCCGAGAACATCTCGCGGCTCGACTACTCGCTGCTCAAGAGGTCGCTCACGCAGCACTCGAGCGGCTGCTTCCTGCTGCCGCGGCCGATCCACATGGAAGAGCGGCCCTCGGTGACGCCCGACCAGCTGCAGCGGGTGATCGCCCTTCTCAAGGCGACGTTCTCCCACCTGATCGTCGACGTCAGCAAGACCTTCACGCCGGTCGACCTCGCGTCGATGGACGTCTCCGACACGATCCTGGTCGTGACGCAGCTCGATCTCCCCTGCCTCCGGAACGTCGTGCGGATCACGCAGTTCCTCGAAGAGCGGGGCTACATGGACCGCACGAAGATCGTCGTGAACCGGATGGGACTCGAGGACGCGCAGATCAGCCTCAACAAGGCGCTCGACACGATCGGCCGCGAGATCTTCGCACAGGTCCCGAACGAATACGCCACGATGGTCGAGTCGCGGAACAACGGGGTGCCGCTGATCGAAGAGGCCCCGCGGGCGAAGGTGACGAAGGCGCTCGAGGCGCTCGCCGGACTGATCGATGCGAACGCCGTCGCCGGAAGCGGGGGAGCTGCGCCGGCGGAGAAGCCGAAACGACGGCTCTTCAGCTTCCTGGGGGGCGGGTCGAAGTGAGAAGGTTGTCAGTCGTCAGTTCTCAGTCAGAAAAGCCCTGTCTGGCTGGCTCTGACCGAGAACTGAAAACTGACAACTGAAAACTCCTTTAGAAATATCGCTCCAACCGTCGTCGGCTCGGGCGGTCGAGTTCGAGGACATCCGGGATCCGGTAGCGGATGCCGTGCGAATCGATGATGACCGCTCCGCGGTCTCCGACGCTTCGGATCGACTCCTCGCTTTCGAGCTTGAACGTCACTGGCCCACGGTCCGTCTCGACGTTCCACAGCACCCCGTACTCCGCCCGCTTGATGCTGTGGATCTGCGTGATCCGCGGGCTGAACTCCCGCTGGGCGAGCTGCTGCTCCAGGAGCGTCCGGGTCTCCGTCGGAAGCATCGCCGGGTCTTTGACCAGCGCCAGTTCCTGACCGTTGGCGTCACGGATCGAAACCCATCGGTCCGGCGCGGTCATCGGGAACGCGTGGACCGCGACGACTTTCTCGTGGCGGACGCCATCCCCTCCCACGAACGCGACGTGCCCCCACACATCGACTTCCAGTCGAAAGTTCGGCGGCTTGACGGGAGCGATGGGCTCGAGCATGTCTCGTTGGGACTGGCGGGGGTTGGCGTTGAACGAGCCGGAGGGGGTTAGAGGTGAGTGGTTAGAGGTTAGAGAAAATGCGGCATGTCGTCTTCTCTCTAACCTCTAACCTCTCGTCTCTCACCTCTCCCGTCACTGCAGGAAGTGGACTTCCTTCTGAAGGGCGCCGAAATCGCCGCTGGCCATTGCCATCTGGGCTTCATGGAGCCGTCGGTAGGTTCCCCCCTGCTGCAGCAGTTCCTCATGAGGGCCGATCTCCGTCACCTGGCCGTTCTCGAGAACGACCAGCCGGTTGGCCTTCTGCAGCGTGCTGAGCCGGTGGGCAATGGCGATCGTCGTTCGACCGCGGATCAGGTTCTCGAGCGCGAGCTGGATGTCCCGCTCGGTTTCCGTGTCGACCGCCGAGGTCGCCTCGTCGAGGATCAGCAGCGCCGGATCGATCAGGAGGGCGCGGGCAATGCTGATTCGCTGCCGCTCTCCCCCGGAGAGCTGCTGTCCCCGCTCACCGACCACCGAGTCGTAGCCGTCCGGCAGGCGAAGGATGAAGTCATGAGCCCGGGCTGCCTTGGCGGCGGCAATGATCTCTTCCCGCGTCGCGTCGGGACGGCCATAGGCGATGTTCTCCCGGATCGTCCCGTAGAAGAGGAACGACTCCTGAAGAACGAGACCGATGTTCTTCCGGTACGCCTCGACGTCGATGTCCTTCAGGTTGATTCCATCGACGATGATCGCGCCGCCGGTGACGTCATAGAACCGGCAGACGAGGTTCACGAGCGTCGACTTTCCGGCACCGCTCGGGCCGACGAAGCCCACCATCTCGCCTGGCGCAATCTTGAGATTGACGTTCCGGATCACCTGCCGGTTGCCGTAACGGAAACTGATGTCGTTGAGTTCGATCTCGCCCCGAAGTCGTCCCACCTTGACCGGATTCCGCGCGGCCGGGACGTCGGGGGTCATGTCCATCACCTCGAACACCCGATGGGCGCTCGCGGCGGCCCGCTGCACGGCGGCGAGCATCCGGCTCATCGATTCGAGTCGCGAGTAGAAGCGGGTGATATAGGTGACGAACGCCGGCAGGATCCCGACAGTGATCTTTCCGGCGAACACCGCCCAGGCTCCGCAGGCCCAGACGATCAGGAGCCCGACATCGGTCAGGAGGACGATCATCGGACCGAAGAAGGACCACGTCCGGTTCACGCGGTCGTTCGCCGCCAGCACCCGGTCGTTTGCGACGCGAAACCGCTCGATCTCGTGCTGTTCCTGCGCGAACGCCTTGACGACCCGGATGCCGGGGATGGCGTCTGCGAGGTGGCTCGTCAGTTCGCCCCAGACCCGGGTTCCGGCGGCGAAGCCTCCGCGAAGGTTCTCGCGAACGCGATGGACCAGCCAGGCGATGATCGGCAGGGGGGCGAGAGTCACGAGTGCGAGGAGCGGATCGATGCTGATCAGGATGCCGGCGGTCAGCACGATCATCAGGACATCGCTCGTGAAGTCGATCAGGTTGACCGACAGGAAGTAGCAGATCCGGTCGGTGTCGGTGCTGACACGGGCAATCAGGTCACCAGTCCGGTGTCCGCTGAAGAAGGCGAGTGAGAGCCGCTGCAGGTGCGCGAAGGTGCGGTTCCGGAGCTCCGCGCTGATCCGCTCGCTCACCCAGGCGAGGACGTACGTCTTCCCCCAACCGAGGAGCCACGCAACGAACGAAGCCAGGAACAGCCCTGACAGGTACCAGACAAGAAGCGAGCGGTTGACCGGCTCCCCCGCCTGGAACGGGATGAGGACGTTGTCCAGCATCGGCATCGTCAGGTAGGGAGGAACCAGCCCCGCGGCGGTCGCCAGGATCGTCAGCGCCAGCCCGAGCAGGATCATCCCCGCCCAGGGACGCGCGAACCGCAGCAGCCGAAGCATCGACAGCCCCGGCTGCGGAGCGGGGGTATCCGAATCGGTACTGAGAGTGCACCTCGGGCAGGCGGTCTCCTCGGGCGGGATGGGCGAATGACAGACGGCGCAGATGGCCGCCTCGACGACGGCTTGCGGTTCCAGGCGACGGTCGAATTTCTTGACGAGGTCCTCGAGATCCGGCAGGCAGGCGGCCGTGGCGAACGACCGTCCAAGCAGTTTTTCGGCCCCAAGGGCGTCCAGGACGGTGACCGAGCCACGCTCCTCGATCTTCAGTGCCGCGACCTCGGAGTTTTCCCAGGAGGTGGTCGGCTCGAGCTCCGGCCCGGTTAACAGAAGCAGACGTTGATCCGTCAGAACGACCCATCTCTGTGAGAAGTGGAGTTCGTCGTTCAAGTCGAGCTGGGCCGCCGTCAGCAGGGTCTCTTCTTGTCGTAAAATCGACGACACGCGCCGCTGCACGGATGCAGGAATTTCAGAGCGACCGGAAGCTTTGACCGCCAACGAACGACCTCCGCCTCGCGGTGGGGATGGCACGGAATCGCGACGCAATCTATTGGTGGTGTGGCAGTTACACAATCCCCTCTTTCGCGAATCGTTGAGAAATGCCGGGATTGGCGATGACTCGCGAGCGGGGAATTCTGCCGATCGGTACAGACGCTGCTTCTGCTCCCCTGCGGTGGTGGTCGCACGGAGAGGTTCCGTCGACGCAGCCTTCGGTTACCTGGTCGCCTTCCGCTGAATTTTACGGGGATGAATAGACTGGTACTTAGAGACGCCTCACGAAATAATAGTCCCCGCTCTGCCTGGACCTGTTTGGCAGTGATCGGTCATTACTGATCCATGTCGAAAGGACATCGAAGACTCTGACAATGTCGAAGCGACCGTCCCTCGAGGACGTGGCCCCACTCAGTAACACGCTTTGACAGATCTCTCCCCGGTCAACTTTCCGATGGTCAACTGCGGGGACGTTGTATCCCGCCGGGCCTCAGAAAAGTCTGCCCGACAGTCAAGTCTTGAACATTCGGTCGAATAGGACTCGACCAAGGCATCGCTTGGGAAGCGGGGACCAGTCCCCGGGCTTCCTGGTCGGTTCGAGTCATTCAAATCACGTTTGACAGGCCGGGTCTTCCGTGACCGGCGATTCCCCTCCCACGGAACGACTTCGTTGATCGATACAACGGTGTGGTATGAGGACGATATGGAAATCCGCAAAGTGCTCACCTTGCGGGGTCCAAACATCTGGGCAAATTTTCCAGTGCTGGAGGCATGGGTCGATCTGCAGGAGTTGAAGGACAGCCCATCGGACTCACTCCCCGGGTTCAATGAGCGGATCATGAAGTGGCTGCCATCGATGATCGAACATCGATGCAGCATCGGCGAGCGGGGGGGCTTCTTCGAGCGCCTCCGCCGGGGCACCTGGATGGGCCACATCCTCGAGCACGTCACGCTCGAGCTTCAGACCCTTGCCGGGACGACGGTCGGCTTCGGCCGTGCCCGCGAAAGCAACGAAGAAGGTGTTTACAAGGTCGCTATCGAGTACATCGAAGAGCAGCTCGGGAATGAATGCCTTCAGACCGGACTGCGACTCTGCCTCGCGGCGGTCTACGACCGGCCGTTCGACGTCGTGGAAGAGATCGCCCGTCTCCGGGATCTCGCCCAGGACGCCTGCCTGGGGCCGAGCACGAAGGCGATTGTCGATGCGGCGGTCCGCCGCGGCATTCCGTGCCGTCGACTGAACGAGGAGAGCCTGATCCAGTTCGGCCATGGCGTTCACCAGCGGCGGATCCGCGCCGCGGAGACTGACCGGACGAGCGCCATCGCGGAAGCGATCGCCCAGGACAAGGAGCTGACCCGCAAGCTGTTTGCCGAAGTCGGCGTCCCCGTTCCGAAGGGAGAGCCGGTCTTCAGCGAAGACGAAGCCTGGACCGTCGCGCAGGACATCGGCCTGCCGGTCGTCGTCAAGCCTCAGGACGGCAACCAGGGTCGGGGGGTCGCCCTCAACCTGACGACCGAAGAGCAGGTCCGCGTCGCCTACCGCGCCGCCCGGGAGGAGAGCTCGAAGGTCCTCGTCGAGGAGTACATCACGGGCGGCGACTACCGCCTGCTGGTGATCAACGGCAAGCTCGTCGCCGCGGCCCGCCGCGAGCCGGCGAAGATCATTGGTGACGGAGTCCATCCGGTCTCCGACCTCATCGACATCGCCAACAGCGATCCCCGTCGCGGGGATTACCACGCGACGCCGCTCAGCAAGCTCAGGCTCGATTCGATCTCCGTCGCCGTTCTCGCGGAGCAGGGTCTCACGGCCGACTCCATACCGGAACGCGGACGGACGGTCCTGATCCGCCGCAACGCGAATCTCAGCACCGGCGGCACCGCCGCCGACGTGACGGATGAAGTCCATCCGGATGTCGCGGCCCGCGCGGTCGAGGCGGCCGGAGTGGTCGGCCTCGACGTCGCCGGGATCGACCTCGTGGCGGACTCCGTCTCCGTTCCGCTCGAGCAATCCGGTGGCAAGTTCGTCGAAGTCAACGCGGCCCCGGGGCTGCGGATGCACGTCTTCCCCTCGTCGGGGACGCCCCGCGCGGTCGGCGACGCCTTCGTCGACATGATGTTCCCGAACGGCCAGAACGGCCGTCTCCCGATCGTCGCCGTGACCGGCGTGAACGGGAAGACGACCACCACCCGCTTCATCGCTCACATTCTCCGCGGCACCAACAAGTGCGTCGGGTTCACCTGCACCGACGGCATCACCGTCGGCGAGCGGCGGATCGACAGCGGCGACTGCAGCGGCCCCAAGAGTGCCAGGGCGGTTCTCGCCAATCCGAAGGTCGAGATGGCGGTCCTCGAGACCGCCCGCGGAGGGATCCTCCGCGAAGGCCTCGGCTTCGACCGCTGCGACGTCGCCGTCGTGACGAACATCGGCGAAGGGGACCACCTCGGCCTGCACGACATCGACACGCTCGAGAAGCTGGCGAAGGTCAAACGCTGCATCGTCGACGTCGTCGCCCCGACCGGCTACGCCGTCCTCAACGCGGCCGACCCGCTCGTCGTCGAGATGGCGCCGAAGTGCCCGGGCAGCGTCATCTACTTCGCACGGTCCGGCGAAAACCCCGTCATTGTCGAGCATCGCAAGAAGGGGGGCCGCGCGGTCTTTACCCGCGAGAACGCCGTGATCCTTGCGACCGGCGACCACGAGATCAACCTCCTCTCGCTCGAGCGGGTTCCGCTCACTCACGGAGGACGGATCGGGTTCCAGGTGGAGAACACGCTGTCGGCGATCGCCGCCGCGTGGGGGCTCGGAATCCCGGCGGAACTGATCCGTCTGCGGGCCGAGAACTTCGTTCCGACGTTCGATCAGAACCCGGGTCGGTTCAACATCCTCGACATCAACGGCGCAACGGTCGTGATCGACTACGGTCACAACTCCTCCGCCCTGATCGCCCTCGTCGATGCTATCCAGGGCTTCCCGCACCGCCGCCGGGCGATCGTCTACTCGACCGCGGGCGACCGCCGGAACGAAGACCTCGTCCGCCAGGGGGAGATCCTCCGGGACTCGTTCGACCGCGTCTTCCTCTACGAGGGGGATTACTGCCGCGGCCGAGAGCCGGGGGAGATCATCAATCTCATCGCCCAGGGGATCGAGTCGGCTGGTGCGACTCCCCCCCGTTCCCACGCGGTTCACCAGGTCCAGGGGGCACTGGCTGCGGCCGAGATCGCCCTGTCGAACCTCGACCCCGGCGAGCTGATGGTGATCCAGGCGGATGTCGTCGACGACACCGTCGAATATCTCCGGCAGCGGTACGGGGTCCAGATCCCCCGGATGCAGCAGACGCGGCCGACCCGGCCCTAGTCTCCCGGCACAGGAGTGCCGCGGTACGATCAACGATCCTTGCAGGAGGGTGACCCCAGTGGTCACCCTCCTGTTTTGTTTTCGCCCTCCGCAACCCCAGGCGGTCACGCAGCCATGAAAGCCCTCTGCTTTGCCGCTCACGGCGAGCCCGCCGACGTCCTGACCCTGCAGGATCTCCCCTCGCCCCCTCTTGGCCCCGGCCAGGTCCGCGTTCGCATGCGGCTCGCACCAATCAATCCGTCCGACGTCGGCTATATCCGTGGCCGCTACGGGAAGAGCCCTTCCCGGTTCCCCGCGGTCCCGGGTTTTGAAGGGGTTGGAGAAGTCATCGAGTCGCGCGGGCTCATCGGAAGGTACCTCCGCGGACGACGCGTCAGCGTTCTCGCGGAAGACCAGGGAACGTGGGCCGAGGAGGTCGTCGTCGATGCCCGCCGCGCGATCCCCGTCCCCTCCTCAATCCCGGACGAACAGGCCGCGGCGTACTTCATCAACCCGGCGACCGCCTTCCTCCTGACCCGGCGGGTCCATGTCCTCGCACCGGGGGCATGGCTGCTGCAGACCGGGGCGAACTCGCAGGTCGGCCGGATGGTCGTTCGACTCGGGAGGCATTTCGGATTCCGGACGGTGAACGTCGTCCGCCGGCCCGACGCCGCCGAGGAGCTTCGCGGTCTCGGGGCGGAGGCGTGCGTCGTCCATGACGCCGCGGTGAATACCGAGGAGGAACTCCGCGGAAGCCTCCGCGAAGTCACCGGAGGTCAGCCGATCCTGGCCGCGATCGACTGCATCGGCGGAGAACTGGGAAGCCGGGTCCTCCGGGCTCTTGGCGAAGGGGGACGGATGGTCGTCTACGGCGCGATGTCCGACGCCCCCCTCGAGGTCCCGTCGCGGGTCCTGATGACGGCGGACAGGACGCTGTCAGGCTTCTGGCTCGGCCCCTGGATGGCTCGACAGTCTCTGCCCGGCAAACTTGGCATCATCCGCGAGCTCGGGAAGCTTCACCGGGCCGGGCTGTTCTCCTCGGTCATCGCCGGTGTTTCTACTTTGAGCCAGTTCCGGGAGGCGTTTGAGGCGAGGCCTCATGACGGAAAGCTCCTGATCCGGATGTCGCCGTAAGTTGGCCGATGTTCGATCCGGAGGACGCCAATCAGGCCGATGTCGAAGCCCGCCGGAGAATCTTCTGGACAGCTCGCAGATTTCCTGAGACAAACGAGGAGAAGTCTTGAGTTCTCAGGCATCAGTTTTCGGTCTGGACGGAGCGGAATCGAATCTCTGACTGACAACTGATGACTGACGACTGACGACTGAAAACTTCCTTCAGGACTTCCTCATGAAAAATGTCCGCACACCTGTCGTCGTCATCGGCCTCCTGGCTGTCGGATGGTGGATTGGATCGATGTTCAAGGGCTTCGGCCCTGGCGGCCCGGGAACCAGCACGAAGACCGGGACGGGGGACGGGGTGGCGGTCGAATCACGCGATCCGAACGCCGCCCGTAAGGAAAAGGTGCAGCTGACGGACAACACCCCGACAATCGTGGGGCCGGCTTCCACGGTGCCGGAGACACCCGGGACGACGGCGTCGCCCCGTTCGCCAGGTCAGCGGGAGATCCTGACAGTCACGGTGGATGGCCCGGGATACCTCGTCGGCTCGGACGACATGCCGCCGCGGGCCGCGGAACTGGCCGAGATCGTCACACTCGCCAAGGCAACCCAAGGCGATGACCAGGGAGTCCACGTCCGGATCCGGTACAGGAAGAACGCCCAGACAGGGGCACGTGCGGACCTGCTCGGGCAGCTGCAGGAGTCCGGACTCAAGCGGGAGTCGATCCAGGAAATGTCAGGCTACATCGACTGACCGGCCAGTCACTTCAAAGGGCAATATCTTTTTGAAGCGGAAACTCGTTAGCGTGCGAATAGAGTAATCGCCGCGCAAGCCGTGGAGACCTTTGGGCATGTGAAATCGCAAGTCGTCAATGGTTTGAGATGGCATTTGCAAAATTTGATCGTTAGTCTCCTGCTCACGTCAGAGATGTTCGTAATTTGCCTTGGCTTTCGATGTTCGGACCGACGCTTCACAATCTGCAACAGACGGTCGATGTGGCGCAAGCACTGCGTGTCTTGGGCAATCGGGTTTGAAGATTGTTTGGTGGTGTGATGCAGGCGGGCGTGCCTCACACGCCGGCTTTCAAAACGGGAAGTGCATGACGGCTCGGCGGTGGCGGACGCTCTCATTTCCTGTTTCACGTCTTTGAGGAAGGGCTGCCATGCAGCGCGGTACGATCAAGAAAATTGTGGCTGACAAGGGCTTTGGGTTTATTGCAGGGGCGGATCGGGGCAAGGATCTTTTCTTCCACGTCTCCTCTGTGAAGGACACCAACTTCGAAGCCCTCTATGAAGGACAGAATGTGGAGTTCGAATCGGAACAGGGTCCCAAGGGAGCGCGGGCCTCGGTCGTTCGCCCTGTCTAGCGGCGAAACGTCGGAGTCGTCAGGGAGCTGAAGACAACAGCCTGCGTCGACCGTCCGCAGGAATGCGTCCATGCCCCCGGGAGCAATCCCGGGGGCATTTTTCTTTGGACTCGGGAATCCGTTCGCGATCCTCCCTGCGACATTCGTAGGTTCCGATGGTTGAATCCGGAGGATCGTCATGCGCGCCTGTCACCAGTCCCCCCGCCTTCTCTTCCCGCAGCCCGAGAGAGCTTCCCGGCCGACGGGAAGGACCGGCGCCGGTGGCGGAACTGCCGGATTCACACTGATCGAGCTCCTGGTGGTCATCGCCATCATCAGCGTCCTCATTTCCATGCTTCTCCCCGCCGTGCAGCAGGCGAGAGAAGGTGCCCGGCGGATGCAGTGCCTCGCGAACCTCGGGAACATTTCCCTCGCGATGCACAACTACCACCAGACCCACACGACGTTCCCCCCCGGCTCGGTCGACGTCAAAAGCCCGGTCGTCAATCTCCCGGGCGAGGGGTACTACATGGGCTGGGCGGTCCAGCTCCTCCCCTACCTGGATGGAGGAAACCTTTACGCCGCGGTCGATTTCACGAAGGCCGTCGACTCAAAGGAAAACGCCTCCGTCCTGGCGAAGGAGGACCTCCGGCCTAACTGGGTCAACTGCCCCTCCTCCCCGGAATCCGGCGACATCGGCTCGAACTACGCCGGCATCTCTCACGACGTCGAAGCGCCGATCGCCGACGACAATCACGGGATGCTCCACCTCAACAGCCGGGTCCGGATTCGCGACGTCAGAGACGGGCTGCCGCATACCCTGATGTTCGGCGAAACGAGCTCGTCGAAAGTCCTCACCTGGGCGTCCGGGACCCGGGCGAGCCTGCGGAATCTCGGCACAGTCCCCAACAGTGCGACGAGCGTCAGCTCTTACCTCGACGTCATCCGCCAGGACGACGGGACGCTCGTCCGGAATGAGACGGGAGGGTACCTGCCGTTTCCCAAGGCGCAGCTCCCCGAGGAGCGGGTCGTCACCGAGGCGGACCTCCTCAAGGTCGGCGGACTCTTGAGCTGGCACACCGGAGGATCGAATTATGCCTTCGGTGACGGGCGTGCGACGTTCCTCTCCCAGTCGGTCGAGTACAGCGTCCTGCAGGCGATGGCCCACCGCAGCGACGGCAAGCTGGTCCCGACCTTTGACTGAAACTCTTCTGTCGCCCCCCACATACACCAGGGGCAGCCCGGCTGCTCAGCCTGGCGTCACCACGCCCACATAGGGCAGGTAGCGATAGTCTCCAGCGTAATCGAGGCCGTAGCCGACCACGAATTCGTCGGGAATCTCAA
>JAEYWB010000526.1 GCA_023429275.1 Planctomycetota bacterium | reverse complement strand
CCGCCTGGCTCATTCCCGGCACATCGTCGCCGGCGACGACGCACGCCTTCTTGCACTTGAGCTTCCTGGCGGCGACGCAGGCCTTCTTGATCGCCTCGATGACGGCGTGGTGGTTCTTCGGCTCGTTCATGCCGGGCTTGAAACCCCACGCGGTGAACTGCACGACTTCGACGCCGAGATCCTGCGAGAGCCCTGCCAGGGCGTCGAGGTCCTTGCCGTCGAGCGGCCAGAACTCGAACCCGGGGAACCCGAGTTCGGCGGTCTTCTTCACTCGGTCGAGGAACGGGAGCTTCGTCCACCACATCTCGCAGTTGACGGCGAACTTCGTGTGGGGCGTCCTGCCGATCTTCTTGAGTTCTGCCGCGGAGTCTTCAGCGGCGAAGAGCGACGAGCGGACGGCCGAGAGCCCGGCCCCGAGGGCGGCGGTTCCGAGAAGCGAGCGGCGGCTGAGCGACATGACACGACCTGCGAGCGGGATGACGGGGTGTTGAGGGGAGCTTTGCAGACGTCCGATGCATCGTCCATCCAGGAGATGGCAGAAGAGGATGAACCACGAAGACACGAAGAAGTGCATGTTGCCGAGCTCACGACCAACCGCTTCTTCTCCTGATTCTCTTCTTCGCGTCTTGGAGTCCTGATGGTTCAATCTCCTGCTTCACGCGGATCAGAGACGCCGTCGTCCGCTTGCCGTACACTCTCGAGACTCCGCTGTTGTCACCACTCCCTTTCTGCCTTTCCCGAGGATGGTCGCATGCTGAAGTTCTCGCTCCGCGGATTCGCCGTACTCAGCGCTCCCTGGCTTCTTGCCGCGGCTCTCCATGCCCAGGAGACTCCCGCTTCGCCGCCGAAGCAGCTCAAGGAACCGGACAAGGCGGCCAGCACCGATCCCAAACCGAAGGCCGCCGCGAAGAAACCGCGGGCTCAGGTTCAGCAGAAGGCCGCTCCCAAGCTCGTCGCACCGAAGCCGACGATGGCGGATGTCGCTTACGGCAAGCATCCGAAGCAGGTCCTCCACTTCTGGAAGGCCGAGACCGAAAAGCCCGCGCCGCTTCTTCTGTACATCCACGGCGGCGGCTGGCAGGGGGGAAATCGCCTGTCGGGGCTCGACCCGCTCGTCGCCGACTACCTCAAGGCAGGGATCTCGATCGCCTCGGTCGAGTACCGGTTCATCGAAGAAGCGATCGCGGACGGCGTCGAGCCGCCGGTGAAGGCGTGTCTCCACGATGCCGCCCGGGCGCTGCAGTTCGTCCGAAGCAAGGCGTCCGAGTGGAACATCGACAAGACCCGAGTCGGGGCCTCGGGGGGGAGCGCCGGGGCCTGCACGAGCCTGTGGCTCGCTTTTCATGACGACCTCGCCGACCCGAAGAGCGACGACCCGGTCGCCCGGGAATCGTCCCGGCTCTCGTTCGCCGCGGTCAATGGCGCCCAGACGACGCTCGACCCGCAGCAGATGAAGGAGTGGACCCCCAACAGCAACTACGGCAGCCACGCCTTCGGGATCTTCAAGGAGGTCAACGGCAAGAAGCAGCGTGACTTCGCGGCCTTCCTCGAGAAGCGTGAGTCGATCATGCCCTGGATCAAGGAGTACTCGCCGTACGCCCTCGTGACCTCGGACGATCCGCCAGTCTACCTCTTCTACAACGCCCCCCCGGCGCTTGGCCAGGAGCAGAAGGACCCGACCCACACCTCGAACTTCGGCGTCAAGCTGCAGGAGCGCTGCAAGGAGGCGGGAGTCGCCTGTGAGCTCGTCTATCCGATGGCCGAGGGGGTCAAGCACAAGCGGACCCAGGACTACATCATCAGCAAGCTGACGGGCGCGAAATGATTGACGCCGAGTACAGCCGTGCATCAAGTCCCGGCAGGGACGGAAGGCACTAGCCCCCCGTGCGAACGGGGGGCGAAGAGCCCTTGGTTCATTGCGAGTCCCGCCAGGGACGAAAGGGTGAGTTGTTGCCGCTGGCCAGGCGGCGAACGGGTCCTTTCCCACTCTGCCGTCCCTCACGGGACTTCCGTTGCGCAATTCAACGACAACTGGCGTCTCGCGTTTCCGACTTGCTGCTCCTCGGACCGTCGCTGGCCTCGGGATCAACGCAGCAGCCGCGATGTGTCATCCCTGAGCGGCGTCGCGCACGGGCATGGCGACGCTCTTCGCTCCGAGGATCTCGCGGGTCGCTTCGTCGTGCGTCACGAGGAGTGTCGGGTGGGGGTACTCCGCACGGATGCGGAGCAGGTACTGCAGCACGCTCGCCTTGAGGGTGCTGTCGAGGGCACTGACCGGTTCGTCGAGCAGCAGGAGCTCCGGGTCGCTCGCGAGCGCCCGACCGAGAGCGACGCGCTGCTTCTGGCCGCCGCTGAGCGTGGCGGGGGAACGGCCGAGCAGGCTTCCGAGCTCGAGAACTTCGATCAGGTGAGGCAGGTCGATGCGGGCGCCCGGACGCCGCTGGTAGCCATATTGCAGGTTTTCTTCGACCGTCAGGTGGGGGAAGAGCTGGTACTCCTGAAAGACCAGGCCGATCCGTCGGCGGTGCGGCGGCAGCCGGAGACCGGCCCGTGTGTCGATGAGCGGCTTTCCTCGCAGGGCAATCCGTCCCGAGTTTGGATCCAGCAGTCCGGCGATGAGGTGAAGCGTCGTCGTCTTTCCGCTTCCCGAAGGACCGACGAGCGCGGTGACTCCTTCATCGGCCTGGAACGCGAGCTGAAGCGCGAACCCGTCGGGGTAGGAGAATCGGCAGTCGAACTCGAGGAGGCTCATCGGCTCGGCCCGCTCCCGCGATCCTCCGCACTGCCGATGAGGCGACGCCGGCCGGCGCGTTCCAGGTATTCGCTCAGGCCGAGCGCGACGGCCGACAGAAGGACCGACACGACAATCAGCGGCACAGCGGGTCCGAGCCCCTGCGGGCTGTCGAGCTGCGAGTAAACCTGCAGGGGGATCGTGCGGGTCTCACCCGGGATGCTCCCGGCGATCATGATCGTCGCGCCGAACTCCCCCATGCTCCGGGCCAGGGCGAGGACGCATCCTCCGAGGATCCCTGGGGCAGCAAGCGGCAGGGCGATCGACAGGAAGACATCGAGCGTCCCAGCGCCGAGCGTCCGGGCCGCCTGGAGCAGCCGGTCGTCGATGGCCGCGAAGGCCTGCCGGATCGGCCGGACCAGGAGCGGAAAACTCATCACGGCCGAGGCGAGGGCCGCCCCTTTCCAGTCGAAGACGAGCCGCAGGCCGAGGGCCTGGTCGAGCCAGGCTCCGACCGGTCCCCGACGGCCGAAGATCATCAGCAGCAGATAGCCCGTCACAACGGGGGGCATGACCAGCGGGAGATTGACGAGAGTCTCCAGCAGGAATTTCCCGCGGAAGTCGGACCGGGCGAGGATCCAGCCCAGGAGGACCGCGGGGGGAAGGCTGACTGCGACCGCCGTCAGCGCGACCTGCACCGTCAGTCGGACAACGGACCAGTCTTCGGGACTCATTCAGGGGGCCGGGAACGAGGGGCGGATCACGGAGCAGGACGCGACAGGCGTCGGAACCCCGCGGCAGTGTACACCGACTCCGCCTCGGGAGACTGAAGGTACCTGAAAACCTCCTCCGCTTCCGGCTTCCTCGCTCCCTCCCGAAGGAGGACGAGCACGTAGACGATCTCATCATGGAGCTTGGGATCGAACGTATGAGCGGTCTCGACCTCCGGGGCGGCCGCGACATCGGTCGAGTAGACGATTCCGGCCTCCGCCTCGCCGCGGCTCACATAGGCCAGGGCGCTCCGGACATCCTGCCCGCGAACGATCTTGCCGGCTCCCTTGAGGGGCTCGAGGAGCTCGAGCCTCGTCAGCGCCTGGTCGCCATATTGCCCTGCGGGGACGTGCTCCCCCGCGAGTGCGATCCGCTTGACCGGGTCCTTCGCGAGGTCTTCAGGGGAGTTGATCCCGAGCGGGTTTCCCTTCGGAACGACGATGACGAGCGAGTTCGTCAGGAGATCGACCCGCTCTGCCGCGAGGCCGGCCTGCTCGACCTTGTCTGCCCAGGAGGAGCTGGCGGAGAGGAAGAGGTCGACCGGGGCTCCTTCGATGATCTGGTTGGCCAGTCCACTCGACGGGCCGGGATTGATCCGGAGGATGACGGCGGGCTGCCGCTTCCGGAACGCTTCCGCCTGGGCTTCCATGATCTCCCGGGTGCTCGCCGCCACCGAAAGGGTGAGCGCCGTGGGGGCGGCGGGGTTCGGCGGCGGCGGGTCTGTGCTGGCCTTCGGGCCCGTCGCGACCTTCGGCCCCCCTGCGGGTGGAGTCTGGCGATCGCAGGCGGTCGACAGCAGTCCGCCGATCGCCAGGAAGGCAGCGAGGAATCGGGAGAGCATATCAGCCTCTTTGAGCCGGGGTCAGGTCCGCCCTGCGGACAAGGGGCCGACTCCGTAGCTC
>JAEYWB010000472.1 GCA_023429275.1 Planctomycetota bacterium | reverse complement strand
GACGCGGGTCGTCGACCTCGGAACGCGGTTCTCGGTGAAGGTGAACGACTCGGGAGACTCCGACGTCCAGGTGGTCGAAGGGGCAGCCGAGGTCCACGACGTCGACGAGCCGCGGGACGAGGCGGCTCGCCTGGGGGTTGGTGAAGCGAGGCGGTATTCCCGAAGGAACGACCGGTCGGGGGAGATCGAATTTCGACGCGACGTCTACGAGGGAATGCTCTCCGACCGGGTGATCTCTTATCGGGCCTCGAAGAACGAGGCCGGGCAGGCGGTGAACCTCGAGAGCATCCGTGTCCAGCGTGGGGGCGTCGCCCGGGAGTACTCGATCGAGGAGCTGATCGGGAGCGATGTGACGCAGTTCCGCAGCGGCACCTCGGCCTCGAACCTCGCGATCGCCGGAGGCTTTCAGGGAGCGGTCGCCGACGCCTTGGCGCGGGACAACGCTCTCAACACCGGGCTGATCAACCCGGGAGCCGCCCGGGAACCGCTCACGAGCAATCCGGTCCTTCCGGGCCCGGGAGTGAAGGACGAGAACCTGACCCCCGGCATGGCATTTCGCTTCGACCAGCCGGTCATGAACAGCGCCGGCCCTGACGTTGTCCTGTTCGAAGTGCAGTCGGCGGTCTATCCCCCCCAGGGGGACGCGTTCCACATCGGTCCGGTCCGGTTCGAGCCGGGTCTGCGGACGCACACGATCCGCAAGTTCGACATCACGATGGCCTCGGCCGACGCCCTGCCGACTGCGCCATTCGCGGTCGGAACGACTCGGAGACCGTCCCGATCGCTCGACGATCTCAAGACGCAGAAGTTCGTCGCCTCGCGGCAGACGATTCAGTTCCGGGCGCTGGCGGTCGGAATCGACCTCTCCGATCTCGGCTATCCGGACGGGGCGGCGGTGCAGGAACTGTTCCTGCAGGACGCAGCGGACGATCAGCACTTCATCGACCCGGTCTGGGGCGGCGGCCTGCCACCGGTTCCGTCGGACGAAAGTGCGGCGACTAACAAGACACCGCCCGGTCGGTAGTGCGGTGATGGACCACGGATATCACGGATCACTGTTGAAACCGGAAGTAACGGACGAAAGGAAATGGCATGACGAGCAATCGAGCGACTGTCATCCGGGCTACGGCATCTATCCGTGGTTCCTTTCCGAGTCCCCCGATTTAGCAGACTCGGCGAACCGAACTCTCCGGCCCCGATTCCCAACAGAGTGACTGACGGCGACATGCGAATTTCCAGCTTCATTCTGACAGCCCTCCTCGGCAGCCTCCTCTCGGGGCTTGCCGACTCGCCTCTCGTCTGGGCGGATGACGCCGCCGCGGGCGGAAAGGTCTCGCCCGAGCACCTGCGGTTCTTCGAGACGGAAGTCCGGCCGCTCCTCGTGCGGCGGTGCCTTGAATGTCACTCGGCCGACAAGGCCAAGGGAGACCTGCGGCTCGACACCCGGGCCGGGATGCTCAAAGGGGGCGAATCGGGCGACCCGGCGATCCAGCCCGGCCGGGCCGCCGAGAGCCCGCTCGTGCAGGCGATCCGTTATGAGTCGCTCGAGATGCCTCCCGCCGGAAAGCTCCCGGAGCGGGAGATCGCGATCCTGACGAAGTGGGTCGAGATCGGCGCCCCCTGGCCGGGGACCGACACCGATCTCATCCGCCGCGAGGACTCCGACAAGATCACCGAGGAAGACCGCGCCTGGTGGGCATTCCGTCCCCTCGCCGCGGTCGAGCCGCCCGCAGCCCGCGAGGGAGAGTCGGCCCATCCGATTGATCGGTTCCTCAGGGAGCGGCTTCGCCGTGAAAACCTCGCCCCCGCTCCCGAGACGGACCGGACGACGCTGATCCGCCGGCTGACGCTCGATCTCACCGGCCTCCCGCCGACTCCGGCCGAGGTCCAGGCGTTCGTCGCCGATCCGGACCCGAAGGCCTACGAAAAGCTCGTCGACAGCCTGCTCGCCCGGCCGCAGTACGGCGAGCGGTGGGCGCGGCACTGGCTCGACCTCGTCCGGTATGCCGACTCCGACGGATACCGCATCGACCACTACCGTCCCCAGTCCTGGCGGTACCGCGACTACGTCATCGCTTCGCTCAACGCCGACAAGCCGTATGACCGCTTCGTGCAGGAGCAGCTCGCGGGGGACGAACTCTTCCCCGGCGACAGCGACGCCCTGGTGGCGACGGGATACCTGCGGCACTGGATCTACGAATACAACAGCCGCGACGCCAAGGGGCAGTGGTCGATCATTCTCAACGACATCACCGACAATGTCGGGGACGTGTTCCTCGGCGTCGGGATGCAGTGTGCCCGCTGCCACGACCACAAGTACGACCCGATCCTCCAGAAGGACTATTTCCGGCTGCAGGCCTTCTTCGCCGGGCTGATGCCGCGCGACACCGAGCTCCCGCTGCCGGAGAAGGAGCGCCGCGAGTACGAGGCGCAGCTCGCGACGTGGGAGGCGGCGACCGCCGAAGTCCGGAAAGAGATTGATGCCCTCGAGGCTCCGGTCCGGGCGTCGGCCCGCAAGGGAGCGGTCAATCGGTTCCCGGACGACATCCAGGCGATCTACTGGAAGCCGGCCAGCGAGCGGACGACGTACGAAAACCAGCTCTCGGAGCTGATCGAGCGACAGGTCCAGTTCGACTACGAACGGCTCGACCAGAGGTTCAAGGGGGAGCAGAAGGAAAAGCTCCTCGCCCTCCGCAAGCAGCTTGCGGCGTTCGACAAGCTCCGCCCCGCGCCTCGTGCGGTGGCCATGATTGCGACCGACGACGGTCCCGTCGCCGCCCCGACCGCCATCCCCGGGCATAAGAGCGAGCCCGTTGCTCCAGGCTTCCTGACGATTCTCGATCCGGCTCCGGCCCGGGTGGCCACTCCGGAGGGCCGGACCGACACGACCGGCCGCCGCTCGGCCCTGGCCCGGTGGCTGACGAGCCCCGACAACCCGCTGACCGCGCGAATCGTCGTCAACCGGGTCTGGCAGCAGCATTTCGGCCGCGGGCTGGCCGCGAACGTGAGCGACTTCGGAAAGCTCGGCGAGCCTCCGACACATCCGGAGCTTCTCGACTGGCTCGCCACCCAGTTCGTCCGCGACGGCTGGAGCCTCAAGCGGCTCCACCGGCTGATCGTCACTTCCAGCTCGTACCGGCAGTCGACCGCGCATCCCGAGTTCGCCCGGGCCAGCACGATCGATCCGGAGAACCGGCTGTTGTGGCGGGCCGGTACGAGGCGGCTCGATGCCGAGCAGATCCGTGACTCGATCCTCGCCGCCTCCGGTGAGCTGAAGCTCGACGCTGGCGGTCCGGGGCAGAACGGCGACAGCCCGCGGCGGACGATCTATGTGCGGCAGATGCGGAACGCCCGCGACCCGCTGCTCGACGCGTTCGACCTTCCGCAGTTCTTCGCGAGCGAGGCCTCCCGCAATACGACGACGACGCCGGTCCAGTCGCTGATGCTCATCAACAGCCCGCAGCTCCTGCGGCATGCGAGCCAGCTCGCCGGCCGGGTCTGGGGAACGAAGTCGACCGAGATGCAGACGCGTGTCGAGCAGGCGTGGTGGCACGCCTACGGCCGGGCGCCGACGCACGAGGAGACGAGTTCGTCGCTGGCGTTTCTCGCCCAGCAGATTGAGCGGATCTCGGCCGGTACTCCGCAGACGACGACGACCGACATCGCCACGGGGAAGCTCCCGTACCGCGACGGACAGGCGCTGCTGATCGCGACCGACGCGAAGAAGCGGCTGCGTGTCCCGCACGACCCGCAGCTCAGCGGCTCGGGCCCCGCGACGGCGGACGGGACGGTTCGCCCGGCAGACTTCACCGTCGAGGCGTTCTTCCAGCTCCGCTCGATCTATGACGGAGGGAACGTCCGGACGATCGTCTCCAAGTGGACCGGAGCAACCGACAAGCCGGGCTGGTCGCTCGGAGTGACCGGAAAGGGATCGCGGCGCAAGCCGCAGACTCTCGTTTTCCAGCTGCACGGCAACCGCCGGGTCGGAGCGTTCGGCGAGCAGGCCCTCTTCTCTGACCACCATGTCGAGCTGAACAAACCCTACTACGTCGGCGCAGTCGTCCGGCTTGCAACCGCCGAGAGTCCCGGATCGATCACGTTCCATCTCAAGGACCTCTCGGACGACGACCAGCCGCTCTCGACCGTCACGATCCCGCACGACGTGGTCAGCGGGTTCCAGAACGAGGAGCCGTTGGCGATCGGCTGCCGGAGCGTCGAGCAGCAGGCTCTGTTCGACGGCCTGATCGACGATGTCCGGCTCTCGCGCGGGACGCTCGCCATGAACCAGCTCCTCCTGACGGTCGAGGGGATGACTCCGGAAACGATCGGCTACTGGCAATTCGAGGTCGAGCCGGGGGTCCTGCAGGATACGACGCCGAACCACTTCGACATCCGGGGGGCGACCGCCGAAGCGCAGAGCCAGGACCCGACGCGACGGGCGTTCGTCGACTTCTGCCACGCCCTCCTGAACTCGAACGAGTTCCTGTACGTCCACTGACCTCCTCCTCCTCTCCCTCCCCACACCCTTCCGACTGTCCCACTACGAAGCGGTCACCATGCGAATCCCGCACATCGAATACCCGACCACCCGCCGCGAGTTCCTCACCCGGAGCGGTGCCGGCTTTGGAGCCGTTGCCCTCGCCGGAATGCTCGCAGGACGCGGAGAGGTTCTCGGCTCGACCGTCTCGGCCGACAACCCGCTGGCTCCCCGCCAGCCGCACTTCCCCGCGACCGCGAAGAGCGTGATCTTCCTCTTCATGGAGGGGGGGCCGAGCCACATCGACACCTTCGATCCGAAGCCGCTCCTCAATGAGCTTGCCGGCAAGCCGCTCCCCGAGAGCTTCGGAAAGGTCATCCTCGCGATGGGAGAGGCCAAGGCGCCCCTCCTCGCGAGCAAGCGGACCTGGAAGCAGTACGGGGAGGGGGGGACGTGGGTCTCGGACTGGCTTCCCTACACCGCGCAGCGGGTCGACGACATCGCGGTGATCCGCTCCTGCTGGGCGGAAGGGATCAACCACTCGTCGGGTGTCTGCCAGATGAACACCTGCTCGATCGTTGGCGGACGGCCGTCGCTCGGGAGCTGGGTGAGCTACGGCCTGGGGACCGAGAACCAGGACCTCCCCGCCTATGTCGTGATGCAGGACAACCGCTCACAGGTCGTCAATGGCCCGCGGAACTGGAGCGCGGGGTTCATGCCCGCGGTCTACCAGGGGATCCGTCTTTCCGAAGGAATGGAACCGATCCCGAACCTGAAGAACCCCGAAGCGATCACGGCGTCGCAGCAGCAGGGGAAGCTCGACTTCCTCCGCTCGCTCAACCGGGGTTTCGCCGAGCAGCATCCCGAGCAGAGCGAGCTCGACGCGCGGCTCGCCAGTTACGAGCTCGCCTTCCGGATGCAGGCGGAGGCTCCCGAGGCGGTCGACCTCACGAAGGAATCGCTCGCGACACAGCGGCTCTACGGCCTCGACGACTCCGAGACGGAGTCATTCGGCCGGCTCTGCCTGCTCTCGCGAAGGCTGGTCGAACGGGGCGTGCGGTTCGTGCAGCTCTATCACGGAGCGGGAAGCAAGTGGGACGCGCACTCCGGCATCGAGGCCAACCACTCGAAGCTCTGCCGGGCCATGGACCGCCCGGTCGCGGCGCTCCTGGAAGACCTCAAGTCGCGGGGCCTGCTCGACGAGACCCTCGTCATCTGGGGGGGCGAGTTCGGCCGGACGCCGATGTCGGAACAGGGGAACGGCCGGGACCACAACCCGACCGGGTTCACGATGTGGATGGCGGGAGGGGGCGTCCGCGGCGGCCAGACGATCGGGTCGACCGACGAGCTCGGCCTGCGTGCAGTCGAGAACCGCCTCCATGTCCGCGACCTGCACACTTCGATTCTGCATCTGCTGGGGCTTGGCAATCTTGAGCTGACCTATATCCACAAGGGACGCCCCGAGCGTCCGACTGTGAACGAAGGAGAGTTCTGCCGCCAACTGACGGGAGCGGGATGACGCGGACTCAAGGATCCCGGAGACGATCCGAATCGCCACCTGTCTGATGGTCGTTCTCCACGATCATGTGTGCACAGCGGTCACAGTCCGCGGTGTCCCGCTGAGGGTCTGCGCGGACAAGGTTATGCGATGCTTTTATCGATTATTATTTTCTGTCTATTAATGTTCTTTTGACGTACATCTGCTTGACGGAGATCGCTTCCGTTTTACGATCGCGGCGAGTCTGGCCTGTCTTTTCACGGGTTTTCACCTGCGATCCGGCTCCTTTCCCATTTCGTGCCTGGTTTCCCTGTCTCTCAGAGAGTGACTATGTCCTCGACGGCGATCCGCGCTCCCCGCTCACGCGGTTTTACACTCATCGAACTCCTTGTCGTGATCGCGATTATCGCGGTCCTGGTGGCGATCCTGCTCCCCGCTGTCCAGCAGGCTCGCGAGGCGGCCCGCCGCTCGCAGTGCCAGAACAATCTCAAGCAGCTGGCCCTGTCGATGCACAACTACATCGAGACGTTCAGCGTGTTCCCGCCCTGCTGGGTGCAGCAGCGGACCGCGACCTCGGTCACCGGGGACAACCACGGCCACTGGGCGTGGTCGGCGATGCTGCTTCCCTACGTCGAACTCAACGGTCTGTATAACAAGCTCAACGTGGGAGGGCAGACGCCGAGCCAGGCGATCACCGACGTCACCAATCGTGACGACATGCGGAAGCGGTATGGCATGTTCCGCTGTCCGTCCGACACCGGCCCCGACTATCACGACACGGCCTCCCTGGGGTACACGATCTCGCTTCCGACGGGGGCGGGAGACACAGGCCTGTCGATCACGAACTACGTCGTGTCGAACAATACGAAGAACGTCCGGCAGGGACGGGCCACGAATAGCAAGGATGGCACCTCGGGGGCGACTGGTCCCTTCTGGAGAGACAGCAACTGCGCGTTGCGGGACATGACCGACGGCGCGAGCAACACGATCCTCCTGGGTGAACGGGCCCACAAGATGAACGGCCTCCTCATGAACGCCGGCATGCTCTTCTGCGTCCGGGATTTCAATGTCCTCGGCCCTTCGGCCCAGGACGTCACCGGCGCCGTATTCAATCAAGGGGTCATGGCGATCGCCGGATCGGTCCACAACGGCATCAACCCGATCCTGACCGCAGTCGACACGTCGGTCAGCCAGTCGTACAGCAGCCGCCATGTGGGGGGCGCTCTGTTCGCTTTCGGCGACGGCCGCGTGACGTTCCTCAGCGAGAACATCAACAACAATCTTGTGACGAACGTGACCGACAGCGTTCTCGAGGCCCTCGCGGGGATCGACGACGGCGTTGCTGCCACGGACTACTGAGCGACGTTCGTTTTCGCCATACGGCCGGTTTTCGAGACGAAGGCCGGCCGGTTCTGTTCCCCCTCTCTCTTGGACGCATTTTCCAGAACTGCCGACCATGTCACATTCAGGTTTTCGCGCGGGCGCGCTGTCGATGCTCCTTGTCGTGACCGCGATGATCGCGGGATGCGGCCAGTCTGGTCCTGAGATCCTGCCGGTCACCGGTGTCGTCACGCTCGATGGCAAGCCGCTCGATCAGGCCCGGGTGGTGTTCGTCCCGGATAAGGGACGTCCGGCCGTCGGTCTCACGGACTCCAGCGGTCAGTACAAGCTCCAGTTCAACGAGACAAAGTGGGGAGCTCTCTCTGGCCCGCACAAGGTCCAGATCACGACAGAACGGCAGGCATCCGGGGGAGAAGGAGGCGAGCCCCTCATCCCGGCGCAGAAGGAGCTTCTGCCGAAGAAGTACAACGAGAGCACCGAGCTTCAGGCAAACGTCGCTCCGGACAAAGTGAAGTTCGACTTCGACCTGACGTCCAAGTAAAGGACGCTTCAGCGGCAGACGCTTTGAGTGTGACTTCGCTGCGTTCCCGGCGGGGCGGGCCCTCAGGCTCGTGGCGTCCTGAGCTCTCTGTCTTCTTGCGGGAGAACGGCGGTTTGGCACAGGCCGGCCGCCCCCGGGAAAATTCCGGGTTGTATTGTCTCGAAGACTGAAGAGGCTGGTGGAGTCGGAGCATCCGGCCGCGCCGGCAC